>JBGCDC010000071.1:0-3753 GCA_045105055.1 Phycisphaeraceae bacterium
GCTCCGCCGGCGAGTGCGAAATTGATACCTAGCGCGGCGATAAGCGCCGCGGTCGTCTTGCGTGACATGACCGTCTCCAGAATAGTTTTACGTGAACGCGAAAGGACACCGCCCACCCCCGGAATACCCCAGAAGTTGGGCCCCGCTGCCATTGGCCACAGGGGTACATAGACGCCAAAGCCACAGCTGGATTACGCTTCATCGCAAGGTTTATTTGTCAACCGTGCAATCTGCCGTCACAATACCGCCCCGCGTTGCGCATGGAAGCCAACGCAATCCTCACTGCCCCCGTCGAATTCGACCGCAATACCGGAAACCATAAGCATGTCAAAGCCGCACGAGAACTATTTCTTCACCAGCGAATCCGTCTCCATGGGTCACCCCGACAAAGTCGCGGACCAAGTCAGTGACACCGTCCTCGACGCGCTCCTGCAGCACGACCCGATGGCCCGCGTTGCGTGTGAAACCTTTGTCACCACCGGCCTCGTCATGGTCGGCGGCGAGATCACAGTGCACAACACCAAGGCCGAACTCGCACTAGGCAACATCGAAAAAGATATCCGCGAAACCATCCGCAACATCGGCTACACCGGTGACATCGGCATGCAGTTCGACGCGGATAACTGCGGCGTCATCCGCACCATCCACAGCCAATCATCTGACATCAGCCAAGGCGTTTCCGAAGGCGAAGGCGTCGATAAAGAACAAGGCGCCGGCGATCAAGGCCTGATGTTCGGCTTCGCCTGCAAAGAAACCCCTGACCTCATGCCGCTGCCCATCGACCTCTCCCATAAGATGGTCGCTAAGCACGCAGACGTCCGCAACGCGAAGACGCCAAAGATCAAAGGCCTGCGCCCAGACGCGAAGAGCCAAGTCACCGTTGAGTACGACATCCAGAACAAGCCCGTACGCATCGACGCGGTCGTGCTCTCCACCCAGCACACCCCGTTCTGGAACGGCGACGCAAAACAAAAGAAACTCGGCAAAGAAGTCTTCAAGCACATCATCGAGCCTTGCCTACCTGCCAAGCTTTATAAAAAGGGCACGAAGCTCGTCTTCAACCCCACCGCCAAGACACGCATCCCCAAGGGCGCATTGAAAGTCTTCGTCAACCCCACCGGTCAGTTTGAAATCGGCGGGCCGCACGGCGACGTCGGCCTGACCGGTCGAAAGATTATCGTCGACACCTACGGCGGCCGTGGTCGTCACGGCGGCGGCGCGTTCTCCGGCAAAGACCCCTCCAAGGTCGACCGCAGTGCCGCATACATGGCCCGTTACATCGCGAAGAACCTCGTCAAGGCCGGCATCTGCGATGTCTGCGAAGTCCAACTCAGCTACGCGATCGGCGTGGCCGAGCCGACGTCGATCCACATCGACACCTATAAGACCGGCAAGATCGCCGAGCCCGAGATCGTCAAGCTCGTCCGCGACATGATCCCGCTAACCCCGTCGGGCATCCTCAAGCACCTCAAGCTCCGCGTCCCGATCTTCCAAACCACCGCCGCCCACGGCCACTTCGGCCGCAAGCCCGGCAAGATCAAAGTCAACGGCAAAACCCACGAAACCTTCACGTGGGAAAAAACCGACATGGCCGCGAAGCTGAAGAAGGCTGCTGGGTTGTAAGACACACCTTAGGTAGATGTTTTAATAGATAAAATCAACATCAGGGGGACAGGCATTCCTGCCTGTCAATCGGCGAAGCCGAACGAGATGCGCATAAGACTGCGTCTTAACAACAGGCAGGAATGCCTGTTCCCCTGACTGTTTATTATGCTGCTTTTATGGCCGAACCTAAGCTAACCCGTACTCGCAGAAATCTACCGCATTGGGACTTGCCCGGCAGTACTTACTTCATCACATTCCGCATCCAACATGGAGAGATGATTCCAACAGAACGTGCACAAGTTCTGAGTCATCTCCTCACAGGCGATAAAAAATTCTATCGGCTGATTGCGGCGATCGTGATGCCGGACCATGTGCATGTGATACTTCGGCCAAAAGAGGGCTATTCGTTGTCCCGTATCATGCAGGGCATCAAAGGCGTTTCGGCAAAACTTGTTAATCAGTCTCGGAATTCATCTGGTACATTCTGGCAAGATGAATATCACGATCGCATCATGCGATCAGAATCGGAAGTGATCGAGAAAGCCCGCTACCTACTGTATAATCCGCTAAGGACAGGGCTCGTCAACCCCGGCGAGATATATCCGTTTGCGGTTGACTATCTGTCGCGTGAAGCCTGATGCAATTTGAAGATTCGGCTTCGCCGATTGACAGGCAGGAATGCCTGTCCCCCTAACTACACAAGCCGCTGCTAAACTACCCCTATGCAGTCACGACGTGGCATCCCGGTTTCGCCTGGCATTGCGATCGCTAAGGCGGTCGTGCTGGACAATGATGAGCAGACGGTCGCCAAGCGGCACGTCGCCAAGGGTAAGCTGCAGGCGGAGCATGACCTTGTTGATGCGGCGATTGCTGATGCGCTCAAGGACCTTGAAGACCTACGTGGCCAGACGGCCAGCGTATTGGGCAGTCAGCTCGCGGATATCTTCGGTTTTCATGCGGGCTTACTCAAAGACAAAGCGATCGTCTCGCGGTTTCATGCGGTGATCGATAGCGAATTGGTGACGGCTGCGTACGCGGTGTTCTCGGTGATGCAGGACTTGGCCGACCAGTTCCTGGCACAGGACAACGCGTTCTTCCGCGAGCGGGTCAGCGATATTTATGACCTGAAGCGTCGCTTGCTAACGGAGCTAATGGGTGAGCAGAAGTCGGCTCTTGCGA
This sequence comes from Phycisphaeraceae bacterium, assembly GCA_045105055.1. Classification (GTDB taxonomy): domain Bacteria; phylum Planctomycetota; class Phycisphaerae; order Phycisphaerales; family Phycisphaeraceae; genus JAHQVV01. The sequence goes on from JBGCDC010000071.1 coordinate 2,785, forward strand.
GCCTGACCGAGCCGGCGATCGTTGTCGCGCATGACCTTACGCCGAGTCAGACCGCGGCGCTAGACCGTAAGCTGATCCGTGGTATCGCGACGGATTTGGGCGGCCGGACGAGTCACACCGCCATCCTCGCGCACGCCTTGGGCATCCCTGCCATCGTTGGCTTGAAGGACATTACCCGCCGAGCCGCGACAGGCGACACGATCATTCTCGACGGCCATCGCGGGCACACGATCCTGCAACCTGATGCGGCGCAGCTCCTCGAGTCGCGCCAAGAGGCGCGAGCCTACCGCGAAGAAGAAAAAGTACTCAAGGGCCTACGCGACCAACCCGCCATCACCACCGACGGGACCGAGGTCACCCTACTGGCCAACATCGAGTTCACCGACGAGGTGCCCGAGGCGATCGAGTACGGCGCGCAGGGCATCGGCCTGTACCGTACCGAATTCCTCTTCATGGACGCCGACGGCGTACCCACCGAAGAGCAGCAATACAAAACTTACGTCGATGCCATCAAATCTCTTGGCGGCAAGCCCTTGACCATCCGCACGCTGGACCTTGGCGCGGACAAGATCGCTCCGGGTTTGATGGAATTGCACGACGAGGCGGAGCCGAACCCCTTCCTCGGCTGCCGATCGATTCGGCTCTGTTTACAGCACTTGGACCTCTTCCGAACGCAGTTGCGAGCGATTTTACGGGCCTCGGCCCATGGTCCGGTACGGATTATGTTCCCGCTGATCTGCAACATCATGGAGCTGCGTCAGGCCAAGATGATTCTATCCGACGTCCGGGAAGACCTTGAAGATCAGGGCATCCCGGTCGGTGAGATGCCTGTAGGGATGATGATCGAGGTGCCTTCAGCTGCCATCCAGGCCGCGGCGCTCGCCAAGGAGGTCGATTTCTTTTCGATCGGCACCAACGACCTGATTCAGTACACTGTGGCGGTTGACCGATCTAATGAACGGATCGCGA
>JBGCDC010000072.1:0-4062 GCA_045105055.1 Phycisphaeraceae bacterium
GTCGGAGATCTTTGGCGACGGGTTCGAGCCGGCCTTCGCGTTTTTGTTTTGGTGCGAGGCCCAGCCGCCTGAGGCGTTATTTCACGAAGTGTTTGAGTATGGCGATCGCTGGTACGCGGTCTTGGCGGTCAAGCTCAGCAACTACACGAAGCACATGCGCGACCGCTCGGCCAAGTGGGACACGGTCAGCATCCCCGCCAAGGCGTTCACTGATTTTTCGGGGCCTTTGATGGAACTCCTTCGGACCCCTCGCGTCTGAATACAAACCACGGCGAACCGGCCGATTGATACCTACATCCCAACGGAGAACCCCATGCAAAACATCCGAAAAAAACTCGCCCGATTCTCGGCCGCTGCGCTCCTGTGCGTCTTGATCAGCTCGCCCGCCTCGGCCATGTTCGCACCGACCCCGAGCGTGCCCACCGATCGCCTGATCACGAATATCTCCGCTTACCTGGAAGAGAACCCCAAGGATGCCGAGGCCCACTACCTCTTGGCCCGCGTGCATTACTTGGCCTTCGTCAATCGCCTGGACCACGTGCGATCCAACGATCCGGGCAGCGCAGAAAAGCTACCACGCATCGCTGATCCGCGGATGTACGGCAAGGCCAAGGGGCAAGCGATCAACGAAGAAAAAGCGATCGAACACGCCAAGGCCGCGATCGCATCATTCAATGAAGCGATCAAGCTGGATAAAGACAACGCCCTTTTCCACCTCGGCTTCGCGGGTCTTTACGAACAAGCCTCCCCACTGGCAAGCAAGATCGATCCGAATCCCGACCGTAAAGAGGGCGACAAGCAAGCCGTCGTCTCTGAGAAGGATCGCTTTCTCAAACGGGCCTTCGCCGCAAATCTCGCCGCGTACAAGCTCGACCGCCAAGCAGCACTAGCCAAAGACAGCGTCTTCCTGCCGTTCTACCCTGTCGCCTATGAGGCGGGCAAGGCGTACCTGCGTCTCATCGATACGCACAACTTGGAGCCAGAGAGCAAAAAGCTCGTCGCGCAGATCACCGCCGACCTCAAAGCCATCGACGGCAAGCCCAAGGCCATCACGCCGATCATCTTCCGCATCGAAGGCAAGACACCCACATCACTGGACGAACTCATGGCCGCTGGCACGAGCGTAAACTTCGACCTCGACGCCGACGGCGTGGCCGAGCGCCGCCCATGGGTCAACCCCGACACCGCGATCCTCGTCTGGGACCCCGACAACACCGGCACCATCACCACCGGCGTGCAGCTCTTCGGCAACATGACCTTCCGTATGCTCTTCTCGGACGGCTACCGCGCAATGGATAGCCTCGATGACAACCGCGACGGCAAACTCGCGGGCAAAGAACTCGCGGGCCTAGCCCTTTGGCACGACCGCAACAGCAACGGCGTCTCCGACAAGGGCGAAGTCACGCCCATCGCCGACACACCCATCCGCGCCATCGCCACATCGCAGACCGACAAGGTCAACGGCCTACACCCGATGCACACCGCCGGCCTAATCCTTGACAACGGCACGACCCGCCCGACCTGGGACTGGGTCATCCCCGCCGTACAGTAGCAATCAGACCTATTTACTAGAGCAACTGGCGCGATTCCTCTCCACTTGTCATGATTAGGTTTTTGGCAGGGAAGCCTCAGCAATGACTTATTCGATGGACCTTCGTGAGCGAGTGGTTGCGGCGGTGAACGATGGGGAGCCGATCGCGGTCGTGGCACAACGGTTCCGGGTCGCTCGGCCGACCGTGCGAGACTGGCGAGATCGCGCCCGCCACAACGTTCTGTCGCCCGGCGTGCCCGGGCCCAAGTCGCCGACCAAGATCACGCCCCAAGACGACCAACTGATGCGTGAGCAGATCGCCAAGCGTCCGGGCATCACCGCCAACGAATTGCGTGCGATGTTGAGTGTCCAGGTCGCCGAGTGCACCGTTTGTCGTCGGCTCAAGAAGCTTGGGTTGACGCTTAAAAAAAGTCGTTGATTGCTGCAGAGCAGCAGCGACCCGATGTGGTTGAGCGTCGCCGGAACTTTCGCCTCGCAGGCCGGTTTGTGTCGCCGGATCAGCTTGTATTCCTTGATGAATCAGGCGCGAAGACGAACATGACCCGCTTGTATGGTCGTTCTGAAAAAGGGACGCGTTGCAATGATCACACCCCCCACGGCCACTGGAAAACAATGACGATGCTTAGCGCGATCCGTAGCAGCGAAGTGATCGAAGACGCGACGGTGGTGTGCGATAGCGCGATGGATGGCGACACGTTTTTGAATTACGTCGAGCAGTGCTTGGTGCCATCGCTGCGATGCGGCGACATTGTCGTGATGGACAACCTCTCGGCACACAAGGTCGCGGGTGTGCGTGAAGCGATCGAGTCGGCGGGCTACGACCTGTGGTACCTGCCGCCGTACTCGCCAGACTTCAACCCAATTGAAAAACTGTGGAGCAAGGTGAAGGCCTGGCTGGGGCGTGTGGAGGCCAAGACCTTCGACACCTTGAGCGACGCGATCGCCGAGGCGCTGCGAGCGGTCAAGCCAAAGGAGTGCCGGAACTACTTCAAGTCATGCGGATGGGGAGAAAAATGAAGCCAGTTGCTCTAGCGACCGATCCGCCGCCACAGGGACCGAAACGTCCCGTGGCGGCTTTTTAGATTGGTTTTACGCCATGCGTAGCGGGAGACTCGAAGCGTCCCACACGAACCCTCAAAGGTTAAAAACAAGCATCAAGACGCGCAAAGACCGATTCTCTGACTTTTTCACACTTTTTCTCAAACACGCGCGAGATTCTTCGCGCGTTGTGGTGAACTACAAGTAGAGCACCCTCTAAACAGGACCGGCCTCCCCGCATGAGCGAGTCACCCAACAACCCCAGCCCCGCAACGCCTCCCGAGATAAGCTCCGAGAGCGAGCGCCGCAAGCACTTCGCCCTCTGCTGGATACAGGCCCAGCCGGTCGTCGCGGCGTACATCGCCAGCGGCATCCGCGACCGCCAGCACTGCGAGGATGTGATCCAGGAGACCGCGCTGTCGATCGCCGAGGCGTTTGACCAGTACGAACCCGCTAAGCCGTTCCTGCCCTGGGCGATGGGCGTGGCCCGCCACAAGCTGCTGCAGTACTACCGCAAGCACAATCGGGACAAGCTGGTGTTTGACCCAGAGTTGTTGTCGCAAATCGGCGCGCGGATCGAAGCGCAGGCCGACGACGCCAAGGGCCGACAGCTCGCGCTGAGCCACTGCCTAGACAAGCTCGCCGAGCACGCCCGGGAGATGATCAAGCTGCGATACGTCGGCAACCTGGGCTACGAGCAAATCGCCGAGCGCGTCAACCGGACCGCCGCCGGCGTCGCCAACAGCCTCTACCGCTCGCGCAAGGCCCTAGCCGACTGCATCAAGCTCGAAACCAAACGCAACGCGGGGGACGACGCATGACCACCCCTCTGACCCCTGAACAACTCGACCAGTGGGTGCTGGCCTACTTCGACGGCGAGTTGGATGCCGAATCGTTCGCACAGCTTACCGAAGCCCTGCGCACCGACCCGGCCGCGCTGGACCGCTTAGTCGAGTTCGCGTCAATGGACCGCGGCATGCAGGACACCCTCACCCAAGGCGAACAGGTCCAGGCCATCAACCAGGCCAGCCACGAACACACCGACCCCGCCTTGCCGTTCCAGGTGATGGCCGAGCTGTTGTCACGCGGCTCAGAAAACGCACAGCTCGTCACCCTGCACCATGCGCTCCGCCCCGGGCAGAGCGCGATGCCCTATCTCGTCGGTGCCGGGATCGCCGCGGTGCTCGTCTTGGCCGTGACGCTGACCTTTATGTTCAGCGGCGGGCCAACGCCAAGCAAGCCCGCGGCTTTGACGCAGTCAACGCCGCGCGGGTCCAACCTTCTCACCGTCGCCACCCTCACCGCATCCCACAACGCGGTTTGGTCCGGCGGCCCCGCTTCAGCGGGCCTGGGCGTCGGTGACACCCTCCACCCCAACCAAACCCTCGCCCTCACCGCCGGCTTCGCCGAGATCACCACCGCCCAAGGCGCGATCGTGATCCTCGAAGCGCCCGCAACCATCGAACTCATCG
>JBGCDC010000073.1:0-6798 GCA_045105055.1 Phycisphaeraceae bacterium
GAGGAATTTGAGCGGGGTGTCTAGGCCGATCTCTGTCATCTTTTCTTGGAAGACTGAGATATCGACCATGCGGTGTGCGAAGAGTTCCCATACGCCGATGATGGTGGCGAGGATGGCGACGCCGGAGATGATGCCTGCGGGCATGCCTTCCCACTTAAGTTTGGGTAGTCGCAGTCGGCCGCGCTGAACCCAGAGGACCCAGGCGATCGGAAAGGCGAGGAGCCAGATCTTCGCGGCGACTTGAATGGATGCACCTATCGCCGTGCCGGGGAAGAGGAACATCGCGCAGGTGACGCCGATCGTCGGCGCGGGGACGAGCAGCAGCAGGGCGAGGGCGGCGCGGCTTGGCGATGAGCTTTTTTCGAGTTGTTGCATGTCTGCTTCCATAAAGTTAGTGAAAACATACAAAATGATCTGGCGTACGTCAACCCCGCCGTTCAAAACTTCCGGGCGGTGGGTAAAAAGCACAACCCGACACTAAAAAGCGTCGGGTTGCACTCGATCAGGGGTTTTTCTCACTCCGCCATTGCTTGATTGCTTAGCGGACAGAGTTAGAGTGCCACGAGAACGCGGGCGTGCAAGGCCGGTTGTGTCATTTTTGCAAGTTAATTGCTGGCAAGTGGTTGCGGGGTTTATCTTGTTTCTCAGGCTTCGCTATTTTGACATGCTGAGTCGATTGCAACCTGCTGTGATTTTTCTGGTAAGTTTTTACATACTTTATTGAACCATTCGCTTAGGATTGATGCTGGAATGGTGTTGGAAACAGTCGGCCGAGCCAGGCCGTCTTTAATGGACACGAATACGGATTTAAACGAGCCCGAACCGGAGACTTTGCGATGACGAACATGATGAGCCGATGGATGATGATGCTGACTTTGGGGGCGCTGATGTTTGGCGCTGTGGGTTGCCAGGGGACGAACTCGCGTCGCGTGCCGGTGGGCGAGACGACTCGGCCGGAGTTGGATGACCCTCGGCAACTGCCGGTGTCGCTGCTCGAGTTTCAAGAGGCTGCTGCGGCGGACATTCTGCAGGCGCTGCCGACGGTGCGCGGGATCTCTGATCGGCCTGAGCGTGCGACGATCTTGCTGGGCGATATCAACAATAAGACGACTTCGATGAGCACGAACGACTATGAGTATGTCGTGTCGGGGCTGCGTAGCCGACTGATCCGCGCGAATGCGTCGCGTGATAAGTTGAAGTTCGTCGAAGCGCGTCGGCGTGTCGAAAACATCGCTTCGAAAGAGCGCGTCGCCACCGCACCTGCGCCGCAGCCTGCACAAGGCGAAGAGATCAAGTGGGGCGGCGGTTCGTACTACGTGCCTGACTACGATGCTAATTCGACGTATGGCCTGTTCATGGATGTCTACGAGATCCGTCGCAACAAGACGGGCTTGTACTACGTCGAGGCACAGCTTGTTTCGTTCTCTACCAACGAGATCGTCTACAGCTATCGCAGCGAAACGAAGCAGGTGCTTGATCGATGAGGCATTGGCCCACGATTGCGATCGCGTTCTTCGTGCTGTGCGCGCTGGGTTGCAAGGCCCCGCAGAGTTCGCGCATTCAGATCGATGACTACACCGAGATGTCCGCGGTCATGGCGCAGAGCTTGCGTCACTCCGATGCGTTTGCGGAGCGGTCGGCGAGCAGCGAGCCATGGGTGGTTTCGTTTGATAAGGCGGTGAACCTGTCGAGCGAGATCATGACGCAGGGCGAGCAGTGGGGGATTGTCGCGATGGTGCGTGGTGCTCAGCCGATCAACTCGCTTTGGAACGACAAGCGGGTGGCGTTTGTGATCCCGGCGCAGTACGCGATCGATCAGCGGGGCACGTTGAATGCTGAGCGGGCAGATAAAGGCTTTGGTACCGAGCGTGGCGTGACGCATACGATCACCTCGACGTTCCGCTCGGTGACGCGGGTCGGCGAGGCGGGCGAGGGGCGAACGGATGTGTACGCGTGCGAGTTCCAGATGCTGGATTTGAATACGAATGAGCCGGTCTGGTTGGACACGTTTGAGTTCAAGCGGAATGCGAAGGGCAGTGTGAGAGATTGAGCGTGTTCGATCTGCGATCTTCGATGTACGGGCGATCTAAAAAGGGACAGTCCCTTTTAAGTGTGCTTCTTGTCGTCTTGGTTTTACTTCCGGGGGCGGGGTGTCGTAGTGATCATCGGCCGTCGCCGCATGGGCGGATGGTGGTTGGAGATTTTTCAGGGGCGCGGGACTTGGTCGAGTCGCAGGTTGAAAACGATCGTGGTGATCGGCGGTACATGCTGGATCGGATGCGCGCGGGGGTGTTGAATCTGGATGCGGGGGATGTGCGTCGGTCCGAGCGTTGGTTCGCGGAGGTGTACGACGTGCTGCGGACCCAAGGGCTTAATGACGACAAGACGGTACGGTCGGTGGTGTTCACCGAGGGGGTCAAGGTTTGGAAGGGCGAGCCTTTTGAGCAGGCGATGGCGCTGGTGTACTACGGCTTCGTGCAGGCGAGCCAGGGTAGTTGGGACAACGCACGCGCCGCCGCGGGGAATGCGCTGTTTTATCTGCGCGACTTTGATCAAGGCGAAGAGCCCGATTCTTCCGAGGGTCAACAGCGGATCGATACCGAAGAGATCGCTCGGCGTGCCGCCGCGTACGAAGCCAAGCAACGCGGTGAAGAGCCCGCGTTCGAGTCTGGCGACGCTTATCTCGACAACGGCTACGTCGCAGAAGAAAACAACTTCACGATGGCTTACCTGTTGCATGGCATTGCAAGTCAGCAACTCGGGCGTGATGCTGAGGCGAGTGATTATTTCAATCGCGTGTTAAAGCTCAGCCCACAGCATCGGCCACTGATCGAGCAGTTGCGTGCAGGCGATTACAACACGATCGTCGTCGTCGCGGACGGTCTAGGCCCGCGCAAAATCGCGACCGGGCCCGGCGGCGCGCTGTCGCGCTATCAACCCATCGATACGACGCCCGGCCCAGCCCGCTTGAGCATTGTCGGTCAACAGCCCCGCGACCTGCCCGCGATCACGAACGTTAACAACATGGCACTCGATCACCGTTGGAACAACCTCGAAGATGTCCGGATCGCGAAGAATGTGATCGGCGATGTCCTCGTGGCAGGCGGCTTGATTGTCGTTGCGAAAGGCATCGACGATGAAAGCCTTGAGGCCGCAGCGATTGGTGCAGGGATCGCGGCGCTGGGCCTGCTGTTCAAGAGTTCGTCCAAGGCGAATACCGACTACTGCGATGTGTTTCCGCAGCGATTGTTCGTCGCGGCGTTGAACGTGACCGAGCGTGACACGGATGTGTCGATCGACTTGCCTGGGGTCTGGCCGCCGGGCGGCGCGGCGCTGCGTAGCGTTGATCCGCCGTTGACGAATCAGGCGGCGTTTTACTACTTGCGTATCCCAACCGATCGTGAGCTTGACCCGGTTGTGTCGAGCGCTGCGGTGGTGAATGAAACGACTCAAGAAACGAACCGATAGAACCACCTTTAGAAGGGAGCTTGCGATGAGAAGTTTGATGATGTTGCCGATGCTTGCTGGCATAGTATTGATGACGGGGTGTTACTCGCCGGGCTCGGCCGATGTCGATCCGCTGCCTGACGCGAAGTACCCGAAGGTCGTGACGTTCGGCTGGCTGGATAATGATTTTTATGTGGATGCGCCGATCGTCGTGCCCGAGGACAACGGCCGACCGATGCGCGTGACGGTCGAGGTGCGTCGCCTTGAGCCTGCGTTTAATCGCGAGCTGCCCAGCCAGTACCGCTTCATCTTTTTGAACCAGTACGGCGAGCCTTTGGATCCGGACCCGATGTGGCAGTACCGCGCAATCGAGCCACAGGTCAAGACAATCTTGCAGGGCTTCGCGCCGGATACGGGTGCGGTCGATTGGCGATGCGAGATCCGCAAGGACCGTGCGGATCGCAAGCGCAAGCTCTTGCGTTGGTATTGAGATATGCAGTCTGGCTGACTATTCGAAAATTGCCTCTGCCGGTAAGGTGGGGGCTTTTCTTTATTTTGTCTTTTGATCAATCATCTTGCTAGGTGGCTAATGATGTGCCTTACTCTGGCAATCGTTGCACTCGGATTGACCGTTTTTGGCTTCTCAGGTACGATCCCGCAACCTAATCAAGGGTGCACAGCGTTCACGGTGCGCCAACTTTGCGTCGAGGTGGGGTATCTCGACGATGTGAAACGATTGAAATCAAGCGATTCGCCGTGGTCTTCCAAGCCGCGGTCTAACCGCGAAACCACCCTGGCCTGCTAAGAGGAACCCTCACTATGAATGACACTGCCAACGGCATCGGAATCAGCAAGCACGACAAACTGATGTTCTGGGGCTGCTTCATCGCCCTGATCACGACCGCGTTCGCGTTTATTAGCCGACTGTTCCTACTCGGTGAGTGGGGCGGCGAGTTTGGCCTTGACCAAGCTCAGATCGGTGAGTTGGCGGGCATCGGCATCTGGCCGTTCGCACTCTCGATCATCGTCTTTAGCCTCTTCATCGACAAGATCGGCTACAAGTTCGCGATGGCGTTCTCCTTCTTCGGCTACATCGTGTGGTCGGTTGTGGGCGTTGCAGCGTTCTTCGTCTCTGACGGCGGTAAGGGCGACACCAAGCTCGCCTACAACATGCTCTACTGGGGCTCGTTCCTGTTGGGCCTATCCAACGGTACCGTTGAGGCGTACATCAACCCCGTCGTCGCGACGATGTTTTCTAAGAATAAGACCAAGTGGCTCAACATCCTGCACGCGGGTTGGCCCGGCGGCTTGGTGATCGTCGGCTTGGTCACGATCGGCCTAACCGCTGCTGGCGTTGACTGGTGGATCAAGATCGCCATCATCGCCATCCCCGCAGTGGTCTTCTTCGTGATGCTCTTGCCGTTGAAGTTCCCGGCGAACGAACGCGTTGCTGCGGGCGTGACCTACAAGGAAATGATCGGTGAGTTCGGCGTCTTGACCGCGATGGTCGTCAGCTTCCTCATGACGTTGCAGCTTATCCAGTTCTTCCCGGATGTCTCGCCTTACGTGTTCATCGCGATCGGCGTGGCGTCTGTTGCTGCGGTCGGCCTGTACACCATGAACTTGGGCAACCCGCTGCTCTTCTTCCTTGCATTGATCATGATGCCGCTCGCGACCACCGAGATCGGTACGGATGCTTGGATCGAAGAGATCATGAAGGGTGTCGCCAAGGGCAATTTCGACCCGGGTCTGGTCCTAGTCTACACCTCGTTCATCATGATGATCTTGCGCTTCTGTGCGGGTCCGATTGTCCACGCTCTGAGCCCGATTGGCCTATTGATTGGTAGTGCGGTCCTTGCGATCGCTGGCCTGTGGTGGCTGTCGTTCTCAACTGGCGTCATGATCTTTGCTGCCGCATCGCTGTACGCGTTTGGCAAGACGTTCTTCTGGCCGACCATGCTCGGCATCGCAGGCGAGCAAACGCCAAAGGGTGGTGCTCTGACGCTCAACGCACTGGGCGGCATTGGTATGCTCGCGGTCGGTACGCTCGGCACGGTTTATATCGGCGTCCTTCAGGCTGACAAGCAGATCGAAGCCATCGTCGCTAATGAAGAGACCTTCAGCGAAGTTGAAGGGCTGATCGTAGACGGCAAGCTCACCACGACGCAAGATAAGGTGACCTACGGCATCATCAAGTACGAAGCCGTGGATAACGCCAAGGTCGACGAACTCCTCGCCCCGCTTGGTGAAGAGAAGAGTGCTGAACTCGCCGAAGAGCTCAATAAGGTCAAGGAAGATAGCGCCCAGGGCGCACTGGCCAACATGGCGGTCTTCCCCGCCATCATGCTGGTCGCCTATATCGCGATGTTCTTCTACTTCAAGGCGAAGGGTGGCTACCAAGCCCAGCACCTGCATACCGAAGGCGATCTGACGCCTGACGAAGATGGCTTTGGTGAAGCCGCAGCGCAGAAGTAATCGCTACGAATATGAAATTCAACTCACACCCCGTGCCCTCACCGGCGCGGGGTGTTTTTATGCGCGGTGCGAATTGAGAGTGCTCTACAAAAATAGCCCTCATCGCGAGGTGGGGTTCGCGCTTGTCACGTCTCCAACCCCCATCTTGCGATGGGGGCTATTCTTGAGTCAGTAAACGAATCACAACCCGCGCACTTTTCCTTGTCTTTCAAAGCGATTATCATACGCACCCTTAATTCATCCACTGACCACAGCTACTTTTTAGAGAGAAACAAACATGGCCAAGCGTGACCCCTTCGCACCCTCACCCGCAGACAACTTTACCTTCGGTCTATGGACCGTCGGCAACCCCGGTGCAGACCCCTTCGGCGGGCCGACGCGCGGCAAGCACTCGCCCGCTGAACTTGTCCACCTCCTCGGCGAAGTCGGCGGCGTCTACGGCGTGAACTTCCACGACAACGACCTCATCCCAATCGACGCGACCGCTGCCGAAGAAGCCCAGATCAAAAAGGATTTTAAGAAAGCCCTCCGCGCGACCAAGATCAAGGTCCCCATGGCCACGACCAACCTGTTCTCCGACCCCGTCTTCAAAGACGGCGCGTTCACGAGCAACGATGCGGAAGTGCGTGCCTATGCGGTGCAGAAGACCATGAACGCGATGCAACTCGGCAAAGAGTTCGGCGCGAAGACCTACGTCTTCTGGGGCGGGCGCGAAGGCACCGAGAGCGATGCGACCAAGGATCCGGTCGTCGCGACCAAGCGTTTCCGCGAGTGCATCAACTTCTTGTGCAAGTACTCGATCAGCGAAAAGATGGGCTACAAGTTTGCGTTTGAAGCTAAACCCAACGAGCCCCGCGGCCACATGTACATGGCCAC
>JBGCDC010000074.1:0-10966 GCA_045105055.1 Phycisphaeraceae bacterium
GGCCGCCGGCTATTGACAGGCAGGAATGCCTGTCCTACCTAAGTCAAACCCAAGTCAAACCCAAGTCCCCATGCCCTCCATCCTTGCCTACATCGCGATCGTTTGCGTGTGCATCGCTGCCTCGGTGACGGACCTACGCACCGGCCGTATCCCCAACAAGCTCACCGCCTCCGCGATGCTTGCGGGGTTGGTGTTCTGGCTGATCGTTGGCCTAGCGGCCGGAGACGGCCTGGTCGGCATGAAGGGCTCGGTCAGCGGCACCCTTACCGCCTCGTTCCTCGGCCTGCTCTGTGGCCTAATCCCCTTTGCCATGCTCACCATGCTCGGCGGGCTGGGCGGAGGCGACATGAAACTCATGGGCGCGATCGGGGCGTGGAGCGCTAGCTGGCGGATCGTATTAGACACAACGATCTACGCGCTGCTGGCCGGGGCATTGATCGCAATTGTGTTGATGATCCGCACCGGCCGAGTAAAGATCACGCTAGCGCGGCTTGTTGGCATCGCGGTGACCCGTGGGAAGGTGATGACGCCGGACACGGACGAGAGTGTCCCGAAGGTGCCTTTTGCGGTCGCGGCGTTGGTCGGGATCGCGATCGCAGGTGCCGAGCACCTGCTCCATTTATGGACGCCATTGCTTGGATAATCGATACGGACCTTAGCAATCGCAAACGGCTTTGATGCGTCTTGCCGATACAAGACGTGCCGGCGTAAGCCGAACAGATGACGGGCTAAAAGAACCTGCTCCGATCTGGTAAATATGACGCATCCAACGCTACAATGAAGCGTACGTAACTTCGCCCCTGTTCCGTATATGGATCAATCCGCCCGGCAAGTCGCCACCGCCTCTGACACGGACCCGCCTGCATGAGTGAAGCCCCCGATGCCAATCCAGCCGTCACCTCGCTGACCGCGAAAGCGGGCGACAAAGTCGACAACTACACGATCATGGAACAGGTCGGTGCGGGGGGCACCGCGATCGTCTTCCGTGGCCACGACCACGTCCTGAACCGTAACGTCGCGATCAAGCAGCTCGTTGTCCCGCCAGGAGAGGAAGGCGAGGACATTCGTCAACGTGCCCTAGCCGAAGCAGCGATCCACAAACGCGTCGCGGCAGGCGATCCGAAACTGCTCGTCCAGTACATCGACACGATTAACGACCTCCGCGGCATCTTCCTAATAAGCGAATATGTTGACGGCCCATCGCTCGAGTGGATCCTTCAACAAGAAACACACCCGATGGAACAGCGCCAAGCGCTGGGCATCATCGCGGCGAGTGCCAAGGCGCTAGACGCGCTGCATCAGGGCGGCGTCATCCACCGCGACCTCAAACCATCGAACATCCTCATGCCACGCGAAGGCGGGCTCAAGCTCGCGGACTTCGGCTTGGCCGCGATCGTCGCTGAGCAACAGACCCTCGACATCGGCTCGGTGCGGTACATGGCACCGGAGCTCTTGCAAGGCGAAGCCGGGACGCCCAAAAGCGACCTGTACTCACTTGGCATTGTGGCGTACGAAATGCTTGCCGGGCGTGAAAACTTCAACAGCGCTTTCCGTACGATCCTTCGTGACCAGCGCAACCAATCGATGCGATGGGTGAAGTGGCACACCAATGTGCGAGCGAAGGTGACGCCTTTGGATCAACTGGTTGACGGCATCCCGCCATCGCTATCCCAGCTCGTCGCACGGATGATGGAAAAAGACCCGGCCCGTCGCGTGGGGTCATGTGCCGAACTCATCGACGCGATCCGGATGCACTTTGCACAGGACGGCCAAGGCCAACAGACCACCCCCGGGCCACACGCCGCGATGGCCCCGCCGAACATTGACGACGTCAGCCAGACCGCGGCGGTCCCTGAGAAGAGCAGGCTCCCGCTGATCCTCACCGCGACGCTCGTCGTTTGGCTCCTCGCCATCGGTGGATTTTTCATCTGGAAAAACCAACAAGCCCAAGAACAATTCGCAAAAGATAAAGCGGCACTAACGGTCGATATTGAGTCTGCTGACAGGCTGATCAACAACTTAGAGTTTGAAGCGGCGATCACGGCATTCGACTCGATCCCCACCGAGCACGCGAACCTCTTCATCAACAACGACTGGGGTCTGACAGACCTCGTCGAGTCCGGCAGCCTCAAGGCACAAGCACTACTCGCGGACACACAAGACGACTTCGTCACCGCACACAACAAAGCACTCGCCTACCAACGCACGATCACCGCGGCCAAGTCGCTGCCGAGCAGTATCGAAACGAAACTCGGTCGCCGTGATGCCCAAGACCTCGTCGAACAATACGCGGCACGCTCCGCCTTCCAACAACGATCCAACGATATCGAAACGATGTTCGCCGAGGGCAAACTCGACGAAGCCATCGTCGCGATCCGTCAGCTCAAGTCTGACATCGGCACGAGCGTCTCACAGGCCGACCTTGATCGCATCGCGGCGTTCGAGAAGCAGCACACGATGCTCATCGGCGATCAGCGCGTCGCAGCCATCCTGCAACAGGCGAGCAAGCTCAATGCCGCAGGTGATTTGAAAGACGCGGTCGACGTATTGGAAACCGAGATCGAAGACGCAGGCGACGATATCGACCCGCGCGTCACCGTCATGGCCGAGCAATTCAATAAGCGGCTCCGAATCCAAGAGCTGGAAGAAGAGCTCGCCGACGCAGAGCAGACCGGCGAGCTGGCCGAGATCCTCGCCGCGATAAAGATCCTGCATAACGCTCAACCGACACAAGGCAGAAAAGAGCGAATCAACGAGTTGGAGATCGATATCATGATCGCCGACGCGGAAACCGCGCTAGCCAGTGGCCGGCCCGGCGGTGCCGAGTCGATCCTGCGCGATTTGCTCGAACGCGATCCGAACAACAGAGACGGCGAGCGGATGATGGCGTCCCTCAAAGATGCACGGATGAAGATCGAGACCGAGCGACAAGCCGACCAACTTGTGTCGCAGGGTAAGTACCAAGAAGCGATCGCGATCTACCAAAAGGCGCTGACCTACGGCCCGGACTCCGACGGCTCGATCAATGAGAAGATCAAAAACGCCGCGGGCCAGGTGCACCTAGCCGAGAGTGAAAAAGCACTCGACGCGGGTGATATCGCATCGGCACAGGATCGGCTCGACAAGGCCCGCGTGTCGTTAGGCGATACCGACGCGATCGAAGACCTGCAAGAACGCATCGAAGAATTGCGCGAGTACACGCTGCTGATCGAAGAAGGCGACACCTTCTTCAGCGGCCAAGAGTTTGGTAAAGCCAAGGCGAAGTACCTCGGTGCTAAGAAAATTTTCGACAGCCAAGCCATCAACGAGAAGATCAACGATTGTGACTTTGGCAGTTGGCTCCAGCAGTGCGACGGCCACATCCTCCGCCGAGAGTGGGATGCCGCACTTAGTGCACTGAAGCGTGCCGAAGAAATTAAGACTAACGATCAGACCCGCGCTCGCCGCGCTCAGATCAATAACCGCGTCCAGTAGCCCCGCGATCGCCCCACCGCTTTTGACCTCTACCCCGAACAACCCGCCGCAGGAAAACGCCCCCGCTTCGACGGGCAAGGCGTTGCGCATGACGCGACTCGCTATCGCGTCGGGCTTGTGTGTTGGGATCGGGGTGTTTGCGGTGCTGATGGTTCAAGAACTCGAAGCCGGGCGATCGACTTCTGCGTTGCCAAGCGATTTTGGGACGAGCGATACCGAGCCGACGACGGGAGCCACCGCGCAGGGTGCTGCGGGCTTAGCTTCACTGGCACGCGTGGATCCGACTAAGTTCGTCCCGATCACGCGCGACAATAAGCACCCCGGGCAGATCGCCCCGTTCATGCGAGCCGACCCCTATGGTCAGATGCCCTACCAACAAGCCGCGGCCGGCGAAGTATGGGAATTCTGTGCCTACCGTCTTCGAAACGCGAGCTTGACCGACCTCATCACCCACTACGACAAGCAGGCCAAGCTCTCCGGCATGGTGCTCATCAAACAAAAGCCCACGAGCAACAACATGCCCGGTGGCGTGGTCGTGTCATGGTCCGACGGCCGACGCGGGCTCGAAGTCACCGGCTGGCCCATGCGCAGCGACCAACCCATCCCCCAGCCGCCGCTGCGCCCCGACACGCCGCTGCAATGGGTTGTCAAGTACAGTTACCCGACCCAGACGCGATAGCCACCTCGGCAACGAGAACCAACATGAGTCAATTCCCCAACCCAACCAGTCCCTCCTCTTCCGCGCCGGCCGGCAGCGGTCAGCTCGTGCTCATCGGTCTGGTCATCGCGGTCGTCGCGGTGATCCTGATGAACGTCTACGTCGAGATGCGCGTCGCAGCGGAAAAAGAAGACACCATCACGTACTTCCGCTTCGTGGACAGCATGAAGGCAGGCGATGAAATCGACGTGTCGTCTGATCTCGTGCCAGTAAAAGTACCCGTCAGTATGAGAGAAGCCTTCGGCAGCAACGCAGTAAGCGAAGACCCCGATCGCCCCGGCACCCCGCTCGACGGTGACGGCAACAACCTCAACACCGCCGTTGTCAAAAACCAGATGCTGACCTTTAGCTTGTTCCGCAACGCAAGCGCGACCGCACCACGCGACCCCGCATTCCGCGGCCTCGATGAGATCACGCTCAACATCGACTCTAAGAAACAGCCGACCAACCTCCGTCCAGGCGACCTCGTCGACCTCTACGCATCCGTACCTCTCAACCGCAACAGCGAATACATGCGTGTCATGGAGTACGTCAAAGTCGTGAACCTCGGCGACCGCATCCAAGAGTCCGGCTCAACCCGCGGCAAGACCAACAAGTACGGTTCGATCACGATCTATGTCGACCCGAGCCTGACCAACAAACTCTTTGATATTCAAAAGCGAGTCGACGGCCAGACCTTCAACGTCACCCGCCGAGACCCGCAAGACCGCCGCCCACGCGAACTCAAGACCGGCGGCAGCAAAGAGATCAACGAGCGCGTCCTCGACATCCTCAACCTCGACTAACCGACTTAGGGATCAACTGGCAAGACGCCCGCCGCACGACGAACACCTCCGACTCACTGCGAATGCTTTATGGAACTTTGGGTTTACGATCACAGCCGCAACACACGCGAATCGATTGAAGTCGACGTCGACCCGATCACCATCGGCCGAGAAGACGGCAACGTCATCGTGCTCAAGAGCCCGTTCGTCGCGCGATCCCACTGTCGGATCGTCCGCAAGGGCAACCAGATGCTCGTCGAGTCACTGAGCCGAGCGGGCACACGCGTTGCCAACAGAGAGGTCCTTCCCGATCATCCGTTGAAGGTGGACTTCGGCGACGAGATCCAGCTCGGCCAATTCTCCATCGCCTTGGTCGGTAAGGAAAAACGCCGGCTCGGCGACGACGCGATGGTCACCGACGCAGAGCTGCACGGCCGACTCATGGCCATGGAATCCGCGGTCCACACCGAGCTGCTTGAGCGCATGAACCTGCGCGTCACCGGGCACCTCAACAAAGGCGACAACCGCTTTATCGACGAGGTCCTCCACCACCTCGAAGCACTACTCAACCAACACATCACGAGCCTTGATCGCCAAGTACTGCAGTACACGATGCGGACGCACCTCAAGCGTCTCGTGCAGGCCGAGGTCGTTCGACAGTGCGAAGGCCGAGTGCAGACGGACTACAAGTCCGCCGACGAACGAGTGCTAGACCAAGAAAAAGAATCGCAGATCTCGACGCTGGTAACGAACCTCGTCGACATGATGCCGCTGCTGTTCGACCCGACGAGTGTGCAAGAAGACCTCGCCGTCGCGGAAGATGCGTTCGAGGATCTGTTCGCGCAAGAGCTGCCGACGATCCCGCGTGAGCTACAGCGCTACATCGTGCGGCGCACGGTGAGCAAGGACATCCAGGACATCATGTTCGGGCTCGGCCCCTTGCAGGACCTGCTCGAGATGCCATCGGTCTCCGAGATCATGGTGGTCGGCAAGGACCACATCTACATTGAAAAACAAGGCAAAATCGTCGAGACGAGTCGAACGTTCTTTAGCGACGACATCCTGCTATCGATCGTCGAGCGCATCCTCACGCCGGTTGGCCGACGCGTCGACACCTCGACGCCGCTAGTCGATGCACGACTAAGTGATGGGTCGCGTGTCAACGTGGTGATCAATCCGCTGTCGATGGTCGGCCCGTGCCTGACCATTCGTAAGTTCGGCTGGGTGCCCTTCACGATGGACGACCTGATCGAGCGCGGCGCATTGAGCCCCGCCTCGGCAGAGTTCCTGCATGGCTGTGTCGTTGGACGGAAAAACATCCTCATCTCCGGCGGCACCGGCTCGGGTAAAACCACCCTGCTCAACGTGCTCTCCGCATACGCTCGTCCCAATGAGCGCATCATCACCGTCGAAGAGTCGGCCGAGCTCCGCCTGCCGCAGCCACACGTCGTCCGCCTCGAAGGCCGACCCGCCAACGTCGAAGGCAAGGGCTCGTACACCATCCGCGACCTCGTGCGTAACTCGCTTCGTATGCGTCCTGACCGCATCATCATCGGCGAGGTCCGCGGCGCTGAGGCGACGGACATGCTCCAAGCCATGAACACCGGGCACGATGGCTCGCTGTCCACGATCCACGCCAACACGCCGTACGACTGCATGAAACGCCTCGAAGCACTCGTGCTCATGGCGGTTGACATGCCCATGCAAGCGATCCGCGAACAGATCGTCTCGGCGGTCGATATGGTTGTTCAGGTTGCTCGCTTCGCCGACGGTCGCCGCCGCGTCACGACGATCTCCGAAGTCAGCGCGATCGAGCCCGAGACCGGCCAACTGCGCCTCCAAGACATCTTCACGCTCCGCGATGAAGATCAAGCGTTCATGCGCCACACCGGCTACATGCCGACGTTCACCAACGAACTGATCAAGAAGAAACACTTCGACGTGGAGGTCTTCCTCTAAGCGATGCCAAACTTCACGAGCGACTATTTCGCGTTGCAGGTGATCTGCTCCTTGATGCTGCTGGCTGGCATCATGCTGATCGTGCGCTACGGCTTCACGCCGGGCAAAGCATGGGTCGACAAGCAGCAGCTCTACTACGACCGCGTGCTCTGCCGACAACTGCTGCTTGATGTCGATCCGCGCACCGCGGTGTGGTCGCATATCGGCGGGGTCGTCTTCGTCATCTTGATCGGCGTGTACCTGCTCGGCTTCTTGCTCGGCATTGTGCTCGGCGCGGTCGCGGCACTGGTTCCCTACTTGATCATCCGCCACCTCGAGACCAAACGCCGCTTCCGCCTAGAAGTCCAGCTTGTCGACGGCCTCGCGTCCATGGCGTCCGGCGTGCGTGCCGGGCTTAACCTTGTGCAATCCATGCAACTGCTCGTGCAAAACCAGAGCGGCCCGATCGAACAAGAGTTCGGCCAAATCCTACGCGAGTACGAGATGGGCATGGACCTCAACCAAGCGATGCGACAAGCCAGCGACCGCATCGGCAGCCAGCTCTACCGCCTGACCTTCACCGCGATCGAGATGCACCGTCTCCGCGGCGGTGACTCGGGCGAATCCATGGACCGCATCGCCGAATCCATCCGCGAAATCCAACGCCTCGAAGGCAAGCTCGACGCCATCACCGCGCAAGGCCGGGTCCAAGCCAACATGATGGCCGCCATGGCCGTGGTCATCGTCGTGATGATGATGGTGATCTTCCCCGACGACACGATGATGCTCTTCACCATGACCGAAGGCCGGATCATCCTGATGCTCGCGATCGGCCTGGTCACCGCCGGTTACTTCTGGATCAGAAAAATCATGCAGGTGGATATTTAATGGGTGTTGAGTTTTAGGGATTGGGTTTTGGCCAATCCACCCAAGCCCAAGGCAGGCCCGCCGCGTAAAACGATTTGAAGCTAAAGACATGAAACCCCAACAATCAAAACCTAGAACCTAAAACCCACCTATGCCCGACATCTCGATCAACATGCTGATCTTCGCCGTCGTCACGAGCTTGTTCGTGTTCGCGGGGATTTTCGTGCCGATCTTTGCGATCTTCCGCTACCCGGTGCCTGACGATGCGCCGATCCACCGCCAGATCGCCAAGGCCGTCGGCGTCGATCACGAAACCATCTTCGAGAGCGCCGCCTTCGCGCCGATGCTCAGCCTCTTCGTCCAGCTCGCCAAGCGCGTCGGGCTCGTCGGGCTTCGCAAATCCATCCGGCAAAACCTCTCCGCCTCCGGCAACCCATCGGGCTACACCGTCGATCAAGTCATCGCCCTTGCCATGGCGTCGATGGTCGTCGTCGGCGGGCTCGCCAGCATCCTCTCCCTCCTCGTTGAGCCGGGGATGCTCCTGCTCATGCTCCCGACCATGAGCACCGTCGGCTTCATGATCCCCCTGTTTGCACTGAGCTCCAGCGCCTCCAAACGCGCTCGCAAAATCGGCAAGCAGCTGCCCTACACACTCGACCTCATCGCGCTCGTCATGGCCTCGGGCTCGTCCTTCACCGAAGCCATCGAGACCCTCATCCGCGACGACCCCGAAGACGAGCTCAACCAAGAACTCGCCCTCTCGCTCGCCGAGATGGAGTACGGCACGACCCGTGCGAACGCCTTGAAAAACCTCGGCGAACGCATCCCACTCGACTCGCTCCGCAGCGTCATCGGCGCGGTCAACCAAGCCGAGAAGCTCGGCACCCCTCTCTCGGCCATCCTCAAAGTACAGGCCGAGATGCTCCGCATGCACCGCTCGGTCCGCGCCGAGAAACTCTCCGCCTCCGCAAGCCTCAAGATCCTTATCCCGTCGATGCTGATCCTGCTCGCGGTTGTCCTGGTCATCGGCGCACCGATGATCATCCGCTTCATTGTCCAAGGGAGCCTTTGGTGAACCCGCTCCAGATCCACATCCTCGCCGGCCCGCAAGCCGGCGCTCGCCTGCAACTCAACCAGTCCCCGGTCACCTTCGGCCGCTCCGGCGACTGCACGCTCATCCTCGACCTCCCCGTCGTCTCCCGCCTCCACGGCGAACTTCAAATCGACGAGCAAGGCCAATGGGTCCTCGTCAACCACTCGTCCAACGGCACACGCGTCGGCCGAAAAAAAGCCACCAAAAAACCCATCCCGCTTAGCGATGGCGTATCGATCAACATCGGCGACACCGAAGTCTTCCGCATCCACCTCACCCCCGTCAGCGCGGAAGACGCACAAGACGCCGACCCAGGCCAAGCCGCGCAGCCCGCAACCGCAGCGCCCGGCGCCGGCATGAAGGGCCGATCAAAGCTATGGATCGGCCTGGGCATCTGGTTCGGCCTATGCATCGCCGCGATGCTCTTCTTCGCCACCCTCGGCGGCGGCGACGGCCCATCTACCAACACCTCCGCGGGCTTCTACTACCCCGGCAAAGAAGTCGAGGACCAAGTCGGCGACGATGCTGGCATCACCGCGATCCGCCGCCTCCTCGCCGAGCCGCCCGCCTACGAAGACCCCAACGAGTCGCGCTACAGCGAAGCCATCGACCGCGCCACCCGCGCCGCAGGACAAGGCACCGGCGAACTCTACACCGCCTACGACGCCTACCAAACCGCCATCCGATACAGCGACAACCGCACCGGCCAGCCCTTCAAAGACCCCGCCGATGTGACCCGCTACGACCGCATCCTCAACGACCTCTCCGTCATCATCTACACGCAGTACATCGAGGCCTTCCGCCGCTACAAGAGCAACGACTACCAAGGCGCCCGCGACATCCTCGAGCGCCTCCGCATGCGCTACTACAACGAAATCGACACCGAAGACAAGCTCGCCAACCACATCCGCAAGCTCTACAACGCCGCGCACCGCCGAGCCAAGTGATCCGACCTTTGCCGCGTAGCGCAGACATTCCTCTCTGCCGATAGCCGCAGCCGCAGTCCCATCCCTATCCGTGTAGCGGGCGACGCGGAGCGTCCCGTGGTTTGCGATTGCGATGATTCGCGCGGGACGCTGCGCATCACCCGCGACACCCTAAATCTGCTCACTCCCCCGCGATCCGACGGACTACAATGTCCTTATGACCGCGACCCCCACCCCACCGCTCTCCGCCGTCCCCGACACCCACGGCCGCTTCGGCGCCCCCGGAACCACCGCCTTCGGCGGGTCCTACATCCCCGAAACGCTCCACGCCGCTGTCGAACAGCTCGCCGCAGAATATAAAAAAGCCAAGGCCGACCCCGCGTTCCAATCCGAGCTCGACGGCCTGCTCCGTGACTACGTCGGCCGAGCCACCCCCTTCATGTTCGCCGAGAACCTGACCAAGCTCGCCGCCAAGCAATCGCCCACCGGCCAAGCCGCACAGATCTGGCTCAAGCGCGAAGACCTCGCCCACACCGGCGCGCACAAGATCAACAACTCCCTAGGCCAGACCCTCCTCGCCCTTCGCACGGGCAAGAAGCGCATCATCGCCGAGACCGGCGCCGGCCAGCACGGCGTCGCCACCGCCACCGCCGCCGCACGCTTCGGCCTGCCCTGCAACGTCTTCATGGGCACCGAAGACATGCGCCGCCAAAAACCAAACGTCCAGCGCATGCAACTCATGGGCACCGAGGTCGTCCCCGTTGAAAGCGGCAGCAAGACACTCAAAGACGCCACCAACGCCGCCATGCGCGACTGGATGGGCTCCTGCGACGACACCCACTACATCATCGGCTCCGTCGTCGGCCCGCACCCCTTCCCCATGATCGTCCGCGACTTCCAATCCGTCATCGGCACCGAAACCCGCGCCCAATGCCTCGACCGCCTCGGCAAACTCCCGGATGCCATCGTCGCCTGCGTCGGCGGCGGCTCCAACGCCGCGGACATCTTCTACCCCTTCATCGATGACAAAAACGTCAAACTCATCGGCGTCGAGGCCGGCGGCCGATCCTCCGCCCTCGGCGACCACGCCGCACCCATCACCTTCGGCACCCCCGGCGTCCTCCACGGCTCACTGTCCTACGTCCTACAAGACCCCGACGGCCAAACCGCCACCGTCCACTCCATC
>JBGCDC010000075.1:0-14633 GCA_045105055.1 Phycisphaeraceae bacterium
CGTAGCCAAAGGTACCACCTCTAAAGATCTCCCAGTTACGAATCTGCGCCCCAGCTTGCCCTGACGTAAACCACGAGCCACCTCCCTCGTATCGCGGCCGACCAGCCGGGAAGAAGTCTTTATTGTCGACCGCATAAGAAAGTTGAACCGTCGCGATACTGCGCACCGCAATCGAACATTGTGTGATCTGAGCGGTGTACCGCGCTTTACTCAAAGCAGGCAACAAGATCGCGATCAGCAACGCAATAATCGAGATAACGACAAGGAGCTCGATGAGGGTAAAAGCTTTTCGCATGATGTTCCTTCAATCAGAAAAGATAGGTCGCAGAGGTATCTCTCAATGATAACACTAGATAGACCGGAATTATCAACCGCCCTAACGCTTAATTTATCGGTAATTGATTACGGCAACGCCAGTGAGTGATGCGATAAAAAACCTACGCTTATCGCATCTAAAGCCTATTTTCGCTAATACCCCCGCCGCCTCACGCGGTCGCGCCCACTGTCAAATGTGAGGATGAGGTAGCGCAGCGCGTCGCAGGCGTGGTCCGCGCCCTCCTTGAGGGGGTTTTCGGTATTGGGCCGTTTGGGGTCGTAGCGATATTGTTGGAGCGCTTCGATCAGGCCGGTACAGCGCGGGTGGATGCGCAGCAGGCCGTGGTCCATTCGGCGTAGCACCGCTTCGATCCCCATACGCACCGGGGCCTTGGGCGTGCGGATGGTGCAGCCCGCCTGGCGTAGCACATCGACCTCACTCATCCCGGTCTGGCTGCTGCGCTGCTTGCCCGCCGGGTCGACCGACAGCGCATCTAATTTTTCTAGGACGGGCAGGTCGTGCGCTTTCGCCATCCGATTGGCTGCGGCGAAATTGACGCTGACGGTGCGCTCTTTGGCGATGTACTCCCCCGCGAGATGCAGGGGCGCGTTGGGCGCGCGAGACATCGCCCACGCCCAGAGCACCACCGTCTCATTACGAAGCCCGAAATCCATCCCGCCAAACCACACACCGCCCACGGGTAGTTTCCACGGCTCTTTCTCACAAACAAAGTCATCCGGGTCAAACTTCGGGTACACCGCCGAGCGTGTCACCGGGCGCTTGCACATCATCTCCGCGTCCCAGAGGCCATCGCCTAGGCGTTCGCGCTCGCCGATCAAGTCCTGTACCGGGTAGTGGCCGGTCGCCTGCTTGGCCATGCCCCGGCAGTCTTCCCAGACCTTGCAGCCTTGGCACACCCGTGACGGCGGGCAACGCGCGACGACATCCAGCGCGTTCCAGCGATAAAGCCGGTGGTTCTCGCTGCCGGTTAACTCCGACATCAAACCGCCGACTTCGTGCATCGTCGAGAAGGCCTCGACCCGGCCGGGCACCACGCGATCGCCACATACCGCCGAGCGTGTCACCAACTGCGCCGCATCCCACACATCGCGCTTCATGCCATCGACCTCGTCGCAGCGCAGCACCTGCACGCGCGTGCCACGCACCGACCGCTCGCTGCACGAGAGTAGTTCGACCCGGCTACCGTTCTGCAACACCAGGCGGCGGCTGGTCGGTGTCGTCGCCAACACGCCGCCGCCATCGCGTAGTACCGGCTGATCCAATAGTAGTCGAAGGTGTTCATACATCTTTTCAGACTGCTGAAACGAACCGCCTAAGATCCGTACCTGGATGCCCGGCTTAAACAGCAAGTCCAACAGTGTCGCCACCGCGCCGAGCATCGTCTTGCCCCCGCCGCGATTGGCCCAGACCACCGCGTCGCCGGGCCGATCGAAGTAGCTATCGGAGAGGTAGTCAAACGGCCCGCCGATCTCCTGGGCAACACGCGATGCGGGCAGGTTCAATCCAAGTCCTTTCACCACAAACGTGCGGAGCTGATGCGGCGTCGTCGGGCGTAGCGCCTGGAGCTTGCGCAGTTTCGTGCTGGGGTGTCGTTGGTTGGTATTCATGTTCATAGGAATCTCGCTAGGGTTAGGTTGAGTTTGTGATCAGGGCGGGTGCCACACAGCTTGCTTCAGCAAGCTGTGTGAAAACTGTTCTTGATCAACGACAATCGAATCGCACATAGCTGCCTACAGCAGTTATGTGGCACCCAACATCAATCACGTCATTCCGGCCCCGGCACAGACAGCGCACGGGCGAGCGCATCAAATGCTTCATCCGACTCGGGCTGCTCGGCCGTTCCCAAGCTCGCTGCTCGGCTTAGCTCGGTCTTCAATAAATCAACACAGGCCTTGCGTACCTGCTCGGCAGACAACGTTTCGTCCTCTGAGGTCGCCTGCCCGATGAGCCGTGTCGCCGCGACCAATCGGTACCGCGACAGCAACAACTGCGTCTGCGCATCGGCAAGGACACACAGGCCCGCAAGCGTCCGACGGGTCTCGGGCTTTGCCGCCCAATCGACCAGGTTGTCGAGCGTTAAGTCGTGAGCCTTGGCGAAGGACAGGATGTCGTGCTCCGCCCGGGCCAGGTCCATAATCAGTTTGTCGCAAGTGCGTAAAGGCTCACTCATCGATCGTCTCCTAGGGGTAGGTTGAGTAGGGCAAGCAACGCCGACTCGCGCGAGCCGCCTTGATCACGGAGCTTGCGCTCGATCGCCGATCGCTCCGCGGGTTGCACAAAGAAGTGGACACACACCGGCATCTGATCGACCGGCCGAGGCGCACAAGGCGACGGCGGTGCAGCATTTAGCTCTAATAATTTCTTCACGCGTACGGCGTCTTCGGGCAAGCGATGCGACAATTCACGAATCGTCATCGACTGACGCAGCTGATCCAACAGTGCCCCTCGTTTTCGCGGATCGTCCTCGCCTTGCAAACGATTGAGCGAGGCGAGCAGGACCAGTGCCTGCTCATCATCGATCGGCCAGATCACGACGCTAGCCTCGACGCGCCCGAGTTGCTGAAGCACTCGAACACGGTGGTGGCCGTCGAGGATCTGGTACCGGTCGCCGATGGGTCTCACGATGACCGGCGGATACAGGCCGGTGCGATCGATCTCGCGCGCAAGCTTGTCAAACAATGCCTTAGGCATCACGTTGCTGTTCAGCGGATGTGGGTCAAGCTGGTCGATCGGCAAGACACTGGGTATCTGCATCGGCGTTACGACTTGCTGAGGCGTTGGTAATTCCAGGGGTGGGACTTGGGGTGGGGGCATGGGTGTTTTCCTTGAGGTAATAGATGGGGTTGGCGAGCAGGCTTCGCTGCGCGGCACGTAGCACCTCGGCTAAGCTCGGCGACTTCGACACGCCACGACCACCCGCGGTGCGGTACCAGCGGATCAGTTCCTTCGTGACGAGTTGTTGATTGGGTTCGGGCATCGCTGTGATGCGCCGCTCAATGCAGGTCGGCATCGACAATTCGTTGGGCTCGATACCTGCGTATCGCATAGCCGACAAGGCGCGCTGCGCAACAGGCAGTACGGGCCGTTCATATGCGGCCATCCCTGCGCGATCAAAGAACGGACTCACTCGGCCCATCACCGCCAACGCCTCGGTGTAGCGCGTCGTCGCGGTCGCGAGCGCGTGTTTGACCAGCCTGACCGCCAAACCCAAACCGCGATAGCGTGGATCGACAATGACTCGACTGATACACCGCAGCTCTTCGTTAAGCAGTTGCGAACGCTGCTTGGGGCGCAGGTGGCCGTAACGCCCGCCGAGCGCCTCGTCGCGCAGCCGGCACGAGAGCGCGGGCAACGACTCGATGAGCACCGCGATGGGCTGTGTCGTTGCGGGTCGAGCGAGATAACGATCCGCCGCCGAGGGCGCAGCATCGCGGATCGCTAGCACACGCATCATCGTCATCGGGTTGCCCGGCCGATAGTGGTGGGCCTTAAGCGCGAGGTAGTCGGCTCGGCAGCCTTCGACGATCGGCGTTTCATCGCGGCGATCGCTTAGATCCATCGATTGAAATCGGAGGGGGAGAGTGAGCATAGGTTGATGATGTGCTTGAATCGAGTAAGGCGGTTGAACCACGAAGGCGCGAAGGACGCGAAGCAAGGCAGAAATGCAAGGTGGTAGAAAGCGGTGAAGCGGCGAGTTAAACAAGCTGCAATGGCTTAGCTGAAAGAGGGCCGTAAATAAATGACAAGAATTGAGCCGTGGTTTTCTTCGTGCCCTTCGTGCCTTCGTGGTTCAAACTTGCTTGGCTACTGAATTCGCCGATGGACTTCGCACGTGCCGCCCGGCGCGACTTCAACGAGAACGTCGGGGGCGAGCGGTTCGAGCAGGTCGTCGTGCGTAGTCGCGACGACGAGGCAGACGTTGGACTTAGCGACCCATCGCCGGAGGCTACGCGCTAAGGCGAAGGCAGTGGTGCGGTCTAGCGTCGAGCCGAACTCATCGATCAGCAAGATGGACCAGGGCTCGGACCGTCGCTGGGCGCAGGCCATGGCCTGTGCGAGTTTGAGTCGATGGCGTTGGCCCTCGGAAAGTTGGCTTGGCTTACGGAGCATCACCGCGGCATCGTTGAGCCCGGCCAAGCTCAGCCAGTGACAGACCTGCTCGAGCGTGGCCGACGGCGAGGCAGCATTACGTTCTACCTCCGGCAGCGCGAGCGCATCGACCAGTGCTTCGTCAGACAACTCGGGCAAGCGGTCGCTCCAAACGATCGCGGGGGGCGACTCGTTCATATCCGTTGGTTGGTTTGTGATGGCCTCGTTAATAAGCCTAAGCAGGGTGGACTTGCCCCCGCCGGATACGCCGGTGACGAAGACGACTTGGCCGGGGGCGAGGGGGAGTTCGATCGGCGGGATGATGGTGTGGGTCTGGGTGCCATCAAGCGACAAGCCAAACATTACCGCGATCTGCATCGACCGCTCGGTGGGCGTGGCGCGGGATTGGACATCGTGTTGCAGCGGGAGGGTGATGGGCATGGGGAGGGGAGGGGAGGGGAGGGGAGAGAAGGAAGTGGAGAGGGAGAAGGAGAGTTGGGAGAGAGAGACTTGGTGCGTGCCATAGGCCGCTGTGTGGGTTTATCGTTGATGCCGTAGAGACTCTGCACACGGCGGCCTTCGGCACGCAATGTGGGACCCGAAAAAAGGAATTGCTCGTGGCTACTCACTCGTGAAGGTCTTGGACCCTCGCCAAGGTCTGGAGCGTCGCGCGGTCGCAGCGGATGCGGTGCAGGGTTTTTTGGGTGAGTCGTGCGGTTTCGCGGAGGGATCGGCCGTGGATGAAGAGGAGGGTCGCGGTGCGTCGCATTGCGCGGGGCATCTTGTCTTGGTGCAGGAGCGTGAAGCGGAACTCGGGGGTGTCTAGGCGTTTGGTAAGGCGGTTGATGCGTAGTTTGATGGTGTTGGCGCTGCGTCGGCTGCGTCTGGCGATGTCGGTGACGGTTAGGCCGTCGGCGTATCGGCGTTCTAGGAGGAGGCGGTCGTCTGCGGGGAGGGCCTGAGCAAGCCGAACGATCTGCTCCGGGCCGAGGCGGTGTGCGGTTCTGCGGTCGAGGTTTTGCTGGGTTGCCTGTGTCTGATAAAGGGTCATGCGTGCGATGCTCCGGAGGAAAGACTTGACTGGATTTTAAGTTTGGTGTATGTTTGGTATTAGAGTTTGTTTTGATCGTTTTGTCAAGGATTTTTCAATACTTATTGAACTTTTTAAGGCTAGGAAACGTCCCATGGACACGTCATTTGGATCGCTACTTCGTCGGCTTAGGCGGGGTCGTGGGCTGACGCTCAACGGCCTGGCTGAGCGGGTCGACGTGACGCCCGGGTACCTGTCGATGATCGAGAATGGCCGGGTGAACAATCCGCCTTCGATGAAGGTACTGGTGCGTTTGGAGGCGGCCTTGGCGGTGCGCGACAGCAGCCTGTGCAGGGCTGCCCAATGGGAACGGACGCCCAAGCCGATCCGCGAGCAGTTGGCCCGAGCCGAGCAGCGCGAAGGCACCGCTTCCGCGTCGACGCTTCAGGCAACGACCGTCCCCTTGATCAACAAGGTCGCGGCGGGCTATCCCGCGGGGTTCACGGACATGGATTACCCGGCTCACGCAAGCGATGACGCGGTGATCGTGCCGGGCTACACCGGGCTTCACGGCGGCAATGATCCCGACGCCTTCGCCGCGACGGTCTGCGGCGATTCGATGCGGCCCGAATACCAAGCGGGCGACATTGTCGTGTTCTCGCCTTTGGCCGATGTGATCGACGGCAGTGATTGTTTTGCCAGGCTTGAGCCGGATCATGAGAGCACCTTTAAGCGTGTCTTTTTCGAGGACGAAGGAACGCGGATCCGCTTAGAGCCTCTGAACCCGGACTACCCGGTCAGGACGGTCGATCGTGAAGCAGTGGCGGGGCTGTTCCGTGCGGTGTGGCGGATGAGTCGGCTGTGAGACGCTCTCATTAAAGGCCCGACTATCGGGTTCATGCGCACAAGCACAGCGATCTGCCGTATCGGTGCTTTAATCGCTTGCTGATAAAGGTTTACACGCGATATCAAGCCCGGGATGGCTATTTATGTGCGCCAAACGTGCGCCGGAACGTAGGGGTCTTGCGGGAACTCATATGCCGCTGGATTAGCCTTGAGTGCGGTTAATTACACCCTGTAAACCGTCGATAATAAGCTTGGACTGGTGGGGGGAAACCACGGCTGACAGCTATCCCTTGGCCTGGACCCACCATGACAAACCGAAGCGAATTACCGATTCAGACTCTGCATCTAAGCGACCGTGACAAGGCCAAGCTCTTGTGGGCGATCGATCAAGCTGACAATATCGACGTGCAGCCAGACAAACGCCGACTCAGGGTGACCTGCACGAACAACGAGGCGGTTCTTACGCTGAAGTCCGATGGCGGCGGCGAGACGAAACTCGCGATGCTTGCGCGGAACCTCGGGCGATGGGGCGCGGCACTGGTGCACGGCCGATATATCCATCTGAACTCACGATGCGAGCTGAGCCTCCAAGCCAACAACAGCATGTGGCACAGTATGCTTGGCACGGTCCGTCACATACGGCACATCCAGGGCACCGTCCACGAGTTGGGGGTCGTGTTCGATGAGCCGATTGACCTGAGTGAGTTTGTCAGCCTGTCGCCGAGCGAAGAGACGTGTTACCTACGTGAGTTGGCCGACAGCATGCCTGAGACGGACGGCACCGAGGTGGTTGAGCTGACCAACCGCGTGCTGGTGATCGATGACTTTGCGAGCGATCGAAAGCTGATGAGCCACTGGCTAACGCAGGCGGGCCTGTCAGTCATGGGCGCCTCGAACGCACGCGGCGCGATGGTGCAGGTGCAGGAACAGATCTACGACATGCTGCTCGTGGATTACAAGCTTGGCACATCCAGCGGCATCGAACTGATCCGGGAACTGCGTGAAACCCAATTCACCGCACCGATCATTGCGATGTCCTCCGATGAGTCCGCTGAGGCCGAACAAGGGATGCTCGATGCGGGCGCGGACTTGTTCATGAAGAAACCCTTCGCCGCCAAACAGCTCATCGCAGCGACATACGAACTCATCGGCATCGACGCGACCGCGGACATCGAACCGATCTTTTCGAAGCACAAGAACGATGCCGACATGCGACCCCTCTTGACCGAGTTCACCCGTGGACTGGCCGGCTATATCGATGAGCTGCGTGATGCGAACGCACAAGGCAATTACGACGCGCTCGAATCCATCTCCCACCGCCTCAAGGGTGCGGGTCAAGGCTACGGCTTCGACATCATCAGCCAACAGTCGGCCGAGCTACTGAACACACTCAATAGCGAGGATGTCCAGATCGACGCGATCCGAAAAACCACGACCGAGCTGATCTCGATTCTGAATCGTGTGAAGCTGAGTTAATGAAAAATCACTCAGCGCTTGCCGCGGCGCGGCGAGTGCTTTTTCTTTTTCATCGTCGATGACTTCTTGCGGCGGCTGACCTTTGAGCCCTTGCGATCTTTCGCCGCGAGCATGGCCTGGTCTTGCGACCCGCGTACCTTTTTCTTGCTGCCAGTATTTTCCTTGCCCGCTTCCTGCTTTCGACGCGGCTTGCGGTCATCAAGGATCACCAGCTCCATCTGTCGGCGAGGCAGGTCAACATTCGCGATACGTGCGGTGAAACGGTCGCCGATCGAGATCGTTCGGCCCGAACGCTGCGCCGTGAGGGCGCCCGTATTCGGGTTGAGCTTCCATCGGTCGGCCTTGTCCCCGGGCAGGTCCGGCAGCTTCACGAAGCCGTCGACCAGGTACGCATCGATCTGCAGGAACGCGCCTTGGCCCGTGACACCCGTGACGGTCGCGCTGAAGTCTTCACCCAGGTGCGTCGAGAGCAATTGCAACACAAGGAACTTGCGTAGCTCGCGCTCCGCGGCGGTGCTGTTACGTTCGGTCGTCGAACAGTGCCGACCCATGTCGATCAGCTCGTCTTCGCTCGGCACACGCTTATCGCCGGCGACCTTGCGCGAGAGCTGCTTGAGACCTTTGCCACGTAATGGCTGGTCCATCGGCAACCCGGCCTCGCGCTGTTTCTCGAGCACCGCGTTGAGCGAGCGGTGCACGATGAAGTCGGGGTATCGGCGGATCGGGCTGGTGAAGTGCGTGTAGTGCTCGCTAGCCAAGGCGAAGTGGCCGACGAGCGTCGGTGCGTACTCGGCTCGGCTCAGCGTCCGCAGCACCGCCATGTGGACCGCGTGCTGAGCAGGCGTGTCGCGCACCTTGTCGAGCAGCCACTGCAGCTCTTTTCGCGAAGGCTTGGCCGGGATGTTGAAACCCGCCACACGCGCGAAGCTGCGTAGGTCTTTGAGCCCGTGCGCATCGGGGTCCGGGTGGACACGGCGGATCATCGGGATCTTTAAGTCGTCGAACAAACGCGCTGCCGCCTCGTTCGCCTCGACCATGAACATCTCGATGAGTTTGTGCGTATACGCATCGTCTTCGGGCTGAGCATCCACGACATGGCCCGCGTCGTCGAAGACGAGTTCCACTTCGGGCAGGCCCAGCACGATCATGCCTTGCTTAAACCGGCGATCACGGATGGTGCGCGACAGCTCATTCATCAGCTTGAGCGATTTGATCAGCTCGCGCGGGTACTTCGCTTCGCTTTTGCAGTGCTTGGCCGCCTCGCGGATATCGTCGTCGATCAGCGCTTGTGCTTCGAGATACGTAAGGCGCTTGGCCGAGCGGATCACCGTCTTGGCAAAGCGCTGACTAAGTACGTTGCCGTCTTTGTCATACGAAATGAACACCGACTTGGCGAAACGATCCACGCCTTCTTGCAGCGAGCACACGCCGTTGGACAAGACCTCCGGCAGCATCGGGATCACCTTGCGTGGCAGATACGTCGAGTTGCCGCGGTTGTATGCCTCTTGATCCAGCGCGCCGCCGAGGTCAACAAAGTGCGCGACGTCGGCGATGTGAACGCCAAGCTCCCACGCGGTGTCGCCTTTGCCTTCGATCTTCTTGATGGAGATCGCGTCATCGAAGTCTTTCGCGTTAGGCGGGTCGATCGTAGCGATCAACGTTTCACGCAGGTCTTCTCGGTCGTCGGGGATCGCGTCGTCGGTGCCTTCCATCTTCTGCGAGGCAGCACGGGCTTCATCGACGACAGATTTTTCAAACTTCTCACCCAGGCCGTAGGCCCGCATGACCGACTGCGTCTCGACATCGGGCATCCCCGACTCGCCAAGCACTTCGACGATCACACCCTCGGCTAGCTCGTTGCGCTTCGAGTTGGGGTAGTCGATGATGTCGACGACGACCTTGTCGCCAACCTTCGCATTACTCGACGGTGCATCGCGGACGACGATCGGCTCGGCAATCACTCGGCCATCGACGTTGACCATAAAGGTCTTGCCCTTTTTGATCAGCGTACCAACGAACTGCCGGTCCGCTCGCTGAAGGATCTCGACGATCACGCCGGTGTAGGGCGATCGTCCGCTGCCCGCTCGGCCGCGCTCTCGGCGGACCTTAGCACGCACCCGGTCGCCGTCCATCGCGTCGGACGTCTTGCCCGGTGGGACGAATAGGTCGCCGTGCTCGGTCAGCTCGTCGGGAATAATAAAACCGAAGCCGCGCTCGTTAGAGCGGAAGCGGCCGATGAACTCATCGCCGACTGGGGGCAGGCCGATCGCGCCGGCACTGCCCGAAACGAGCTGGTCGTTCTTAAGCAGTCCTTCCACGGCCTTGACAAAGTCGTCGCGGTGCTCAGCGGTGATGCCGAGGTCTTCGATCAATTGCCGAAGGTCCCGCGGCTCGTATCGGCTGTCGGAAAGGTGGTCCAGGATGCGTCTTGCAAATCGATCGGGCATGGTTGGGTGGTAGGTGGCGGGTGTTAGGTAGCAGGGATCAGTAATCAGGTGGTGGGTGGCAGAGATCGGGGATCAGGTAGCGGGCGCAAGCGTCTAGGCCCTGTTCCCTGTCACCTGCGACCTGCCATGTCACTCCGAGTATGCTAACGGCAAACTCACCCCAACACCGGAAACCACCATGGCCAGCGAACAAGACATCCTCGAACAAGCCACCAAGCTCGGCGAACTCATCGCAGAACACGACGCCGCCAAAAAGATGGAGTCCGCGACCAAGGCCTTCGAAGCGGATGTCACTTCACAGCGTGCAATGGCCGACTATCAGCGATACGCCCAGACGCTGCAGCAAAAGGCTCAGACCGGCGGCGCGATCGAAGTTGAGGATAAACGCAAGCTCGAAGAGCTCCAGCAGGCCGTCATTACCAATCCACTGCTCGCGAACATGCAGCGTGCCGAGATGGACTACCTCGATCTACTACGCAAGGTCGACGGCGCGATCGTCGGCTCAGGCGGCGTGGCAGCCGAGGCCACGCAGCAAGCCGGTCCGCCAGCAGGTTCGCCGATCTTGGGTGGGTGACGCGTAAAGGCTCGATTTAAATAATCAACAATATCTCGGGTGCCACACTGCGTGCCGAAGGCCGCTGTGTGAGAACTGTCTGATACGAGTGCAGGCTTTACCGATCGTCAAAGCACGAAGCTTCAGCGAGTGCCTAGAGCGACTTATCTCCACTTCAATCATGGGCTTGACGCAGCCGCCGCGTCACCACGCGGGCGGACGAATCGTCGAAAACCGATCCACCGCATTGATCGCCAAGCCGAATCGATAGCGTGTCGCAGCCCCTCCGCCCGGGCATGGCCCGGCGGCTAAAGAGTCATCGGAAGAAGAAAAAGACGCAAGATGCTCTAGAGCGACAGAGGATCCGTAGCACCCGCTAACGCTTCGTGCTCTGTTGAACCCGGCGAACTTCGTAGGGGCGACGGTAAGTCTGGACCGAGTACAGGTCTCACACAGCGGCCTTCGGCACGCAGTGTGGCACCCGGCCTCGACAACACCCATTTGTGCTCACGGCGTGATCTGTAGCTCTGTAGCACTAAGCTGGAACGGAGCGGCGGATTGAATCGCTCGCCAGCCTTCGTTGACTAGGCCGTCGAGTTCGTCCCATCGCCCGTTCACGATCCAGCCCTTGGCTTCGTTATGAGCGGCTGGCGGAGAGTTCGGTGCCTTCGCCGCGGCGCTCACGTTGGCCATGCCTTGCAGGCAGAGGAACAGCATCGTGTGTGCCCCTTTTTCCTTGTCTTGATCGATCTGATTGGCCTTGGCCTGATCGACGATAAGCGAGGAATAGCGGAACAACGCACGGTTGTAGCCCTTGATCGATCGCATGTCCGGCGGGACTTGGCTGACCAGGATATTTGTGAAGCTCTCGATCGCGGACCGCTCGGGTGCGTAGGTCAGGTCCGGGTCCGCTGCGTGTAGCGGCACGCGCTTGTTGAGCAGTTCGATCAGTGCTTCGCGTGACAGCGAGGTATCGATCTTGACCAACGCATCAAAGCCGGCACGCACCACGATCGGGTGAGGCGGCTGCGCTTGATCGATGAGCTTATTAATCTGAGCGATCGCCCCGTCGATCTTGGCCTGCAAGCCTCGGCCGGCATTGGCGGCAATGCGAGCCTTCCACCACAACACGCGCTTACCAAGCGCCGCGACGGCCCAGTGCTTGACCGCGTCGTTCTTATCCTGCATGCCTTTGTCGATCAGCACTAAAGAACCATCATCCACCATCGAGGCGAGGATGATCATCGCGTTCATCCGGACCAGCGGGCTCTCATGGCTCACCGCATCGGCCATCCGGCCACCGATCGCTTTGGATAACGCATCGAGATACGCCGCGCTAGGCTGGCTAGGACGCAGCAAGCCGAGCAGTTGCTCACGTGCTTCGGAGACTTCCTTGGGATCGACCTCTACTTGCACGAGGTCAAACATCGGTGGATCGACCATCGCGAGGATCCGGTCGTTCATCTCTTCGGTAATCGTCTCTGCTTCGACGATTTCCACCGGCATAAACCGCTGGCCCAGCGCGGGCATCGCCGTCAACAGCACGAATAGCGAACAGACAACGGCCACGAGCGGTCGGGACAAGACATTAATCACAAGCAAGGCTCCACACAGGCAGGGCGGGGTCGAGCACTAGCACACCGAGTCCACCGACCAGCGCTCACCCAACAAAAGTAACCGCCAGCCCCTCCTAAGTCAACGTATTGCCTGTCTCTATGACGAACCGATCGGCCAAAAGCTATGATCACAGCCTTTTCAATCTGCCCGTAACCATCCGCGAAAGTGCCGACCATGTACCGATCGATCAAAGCCGCCCCTGCCTCCGCCAAGCTACAAGCCGCCGTCCTGTTACTACCCGCCAAGACCCAAGCCCAGGCCGTCACAGGCTGCCCGGACGCTAAGGCGCTTGAGCAACTCCTTAAACAAGACGACTGCGGCCTCGCCCCCGAGTGGACCCGGACGCTCTACCACAGCGACGCATCGGTGCCCCGCACCATCGTCGTCGGCCTGGGGGAAGCCGAGAAAGTCACCGCCGAGACGATCCGCAGCGCCGCCGCCAAGGCCCTGCGCGAGCTCAACAACGCGAAGCTCACCACGGCATCCGTCCAAGCCGCGGGCCTACCCGAAGGCCTCGACGCCGAGACCGTTGGCCAAGCGATCGCCGAGGGCATGGCCTCAGCCAACTTCACCTTCGACACCTACCACGGCAAGACCAAACGCCCTGAAAAAAGCAAACGCGAAAAGCCACGCGACCTCAAAGTCGCTCTCGACACTGTGCACCGCACCGGCTTTAAGCAGGGCCTGAAGATCGCGGAAGGCGTCACCACCGCTCGCACACTCGCTGCAACCCCGCCCAACGTCGCCAACCCGAAGTACATCGCCAACTACTGCAAGACCCTAGCCAAGAACAACACGCTCAAGTGCACCGTGATCGACGCGAAGAAAGCAAAGGAGCTCAAGATGGGCGGCCTACTCGCGGTCGGCGCCGGCGGCTCGACCCCGCCCTGCATGGTCATCCTCGAACACGCACCATCAGGCACCGCGAAAGATAACCCGCTGCTCCTTGTTGGCAAGGGCGTCACCTTCGACACCGGCGGATACTCGCTCAAAGCCGACGGCGGCAAGGGCATGAAGTACGACAAGTGCGGCGCGATGAACGTCATCGGCGCCATGCAAGCCATCGCCAACCTCAAGATCAAGCAGCGCGTCGTCGGCATCGTCGGCCTGGCCGAGAACATGATCGACACCAACGCCTACCGCGTCGACGACATCCTCACCTTCTGCAACGGCGTCACCTGCGAGATCACCAACACCGACGCCGAGGGCCGACTCGTCCTCGCCGACTGCCTGGCTTACGGCACGAAGACCTACAAACCCGCTGCCGTCGTCGATTTCGCCACGCTCACTGGCGGCGTCGTCGTCGCGCTAGGCAAAAAGATCGCAGGCGTCTGGGCCACCGATGACGCACTGCTCGACAAACTCAAAACCGCAGGCGAAACCGTCGGCGAACCCGTCTGGCAACTGCCCCTCAACGACGACTACCGCAAGATGATGCAGGCCAAGCACGCCGACCTGCACAACTCCGCGCCCGTCCGCGAAGCACACGCCACCCAAGGCGCCGCGTTCTTAAGCTACTTCGTCGGCAGCGATGCACCCAAGCAGATCCCCACGACCCCATGGGTCCACGTCGATATCGCCGGCACCGCGAACACCGACGGCGACACACTCATGGAAAAAGGCCCAACCGGCTTCGGCGTCCGCCTCGCCACAGAACTGGCCGCCACGCTGTGATCAACCGATAGAAACAAACAAGCCACAAAAACACAAACCAAGCCCGTTGCGTTGCGACAGCAATGCCGCGGGATTCCGCCCTTCATCAACCGATCGCCACCGCCTGCCCAACCGACCACCATGCCCAAAGCCATCATCTTCGACTTCGACGGCGTCATCGTTGACTCCGAACCCCTGCACTACCAAGCCTTCATCCTCGTCGGCAAGTCACTCAACTTCGAGATGACCTGGGAGCAGTACCTCAACCAATACATCGGGTTCGACGACCGCGACGCGTTCCGCTACATGCTCGCGCAAGCCATCGAAGGCGGACACACGCCCGACATCGAGGACCTCAACAAGACGATGGACGAGCTGATTGAGAAGAAGCGAGTCGCGTTCGAAGCGATCGCCGAGATGGGCACCGCCGCGATCCTCGGCGCAGTCGAGCTGATCGAAGAAGTCCACGCCGCAGGGTTGCCTATCGCGATCGCAAGTGGCGCGGTGCATGCCGACATCGAGCAGATGCTTCGGCTACTCAAGATCCGCGACAAGTTTGAGATCATCGTCGCTGCCGACGACGTC
>JBGCDC010000076.1:0-3206 GCA_045105055.1 Phycisphaeraceae bacterium
CGGTTGCGGAAGAGCTTGAGTTCGTAGGTCTCGCCTGCGTCGCGGAGCATGGGTTTGTTGTCGTCGTTTGGGCCGACCCATTCGAGGCGTTTGATGACGCCTTCGCCATCCCGGTCGCCATAGAGCCAGACGGAGCCTTCCCAAACAAAGATGCCTTGGCAGGCGTTGATGTTGTTGATGGTGTACTGCGTGACGATAGGGTTGTTGATGCGTTCGACGGGCGAGCCGGAGTGGCAGGCGGTGAACATGAGGAAGCAGAGCAGCAGCGGGGTGTAGGCGAGTCGGTTCATAACGGGATGATCGCAAAATTTTGTTTGAAGTGCGCGAGGTTCTACACGAAAAAAGCCCACGGATTGAATCCGTGGGCTTCGCTTGTGTTGAGTTTGGTTTAGGCAGTCGGTCTTAGCTGATGCCGTCTTGCTTGGCCATGAAGTCGATCAGGTCGACGACGCGGTTGGAGTAGCCCCATTCGTTGTCGTACCAAGAGACGAGCTTGAAGAACGTCGAGTCTAGCTCGATGCCTGCGCCGTGGTCGAAGGTCGACGAGGCGGGGTCGTGGATGAAGTCGGTGGAGACGACTTGGTCGTCGGTCCACGCGAGGATGCCCTTCATGTCGCCTTCGGCCTTGGCCTTGAGGGCGGCGGAGATCTCGTCGTAGCTGGTTGCCTTCTCGGTGACGACGGTGAGGTCGACGACGGAGACGTCGATGGTCGGCATACGGAACGCCATGCCGGTCAGCTTGCCCTTGAGTTCGGGCAGCGCCAGGCCGACGGCCTTTGCAGCACCGGTCGACGCAGGGATGCAGTTAACGGCTGCAGCACGACCGCCACGCCAGTCCTTTTTGGACGGGCCGTCTTGGGTCGGCTGGGTCGCGGTCATCGCGTGGACGGTGGTCATTAGGCCCTTGGCGATGCCGAACTCGTCATTGATCACCTTGGCCAAGGGCGCGAGGCAGTTGGTGGTGCACGATGCGTTGGAGACGACGGTGGCCGATGCGTCGAGGGTCTCGTTGTTGACGCCCATGACGATGGTGGGGACCTGGTCAGGGGTCTTTGTCGGTGCGGAGATGATGGTCTTCTTTGCACCAGCAGCAACGTGCTTTGCAGCGCCGTCAAAGTCGGTGAAGAAACCCGTGGACTCGACGACGTAGTCAGCGCCGACTTCGTCCCACTTGAGATTGGCGGGGTCGCGCTCGGCGGAGCAGCGGATGGCCTTGCCGTTGACGATGAGGTTGTTGTCATCGGAGTCGACCGTGCCGTCGAATCGGCCGTGGATCGAGTCGTACTTGAGGAGGTAGGCGAGGGCGTCGTTGTCGAAGAGGTCGTTGATGCCGACGACTTCGATGTTGGGGTTGTCCTGTGCGGCACGGAAGACGAGTCGTCCGATGCGTCCGAAGCCGTTGATACCGATCTTGATGGCCATCTTGGCGATCTCCTTGGGGCAGTTGAGGGTGGCGGGGCGGCGGTTGAACGACCAATCGTTCGTCCCGAGCTTGGCCAAGTTAAGGATTCGGGCGTGAAAGTCAAACCAGCGGGGTCTTGAGATTGATTAGACTTGTGTGATGCCAAGGTTGTTTGACGAGCAAGACCCGCCCCCGAAGCCCAAGAAGGCCGATCCCGCGAAGGATCAGGCGATGTCAGTGGCGCGGCTACTCGGTGCGATCAAGACCGCGGTGAACACGACGCTGCCGGGTAAGGTCCGCGTCGTCGGCGAGATATCCAACCTCTCAGACCGCAATCACTGGTTCTTTTCACTCAAGGACGGCGAGGCGGTGATCCGCTGCATCATGTTCGCGTCGGCCGCGCGCTCAGTGAACTTCAAAGCACGCGACGGCGTCGAGGTCATCGCGACCGGCCGCGTCGATGTGTACCCCGCCCAAGGCACCGTGCAGTTGTACGTCGATCGGCTCGAAGCAGTGGGGCAGGGCGCGCTAGAGCAACGGCTGCGCGACATGATCAACGAGCTCAAGGGTGAGGGGTATTTCGACCCTGCTCACAAGCAGGTGCTGCCGACGATGCCGACGCGGATCGCGGTGGTGACCTCGCGGAGCGCCGCGGCGTTGCAAGACGTGATCAACACGGCGGTCAAGCGCTGGCCGGGCTGCGAATTGGTGCTCGTCGATGTTCGTGTGCAAGGCGACGCCGCGGCCCCGCAAATCGCCTCGGCACTCAACGATCTAAGTGAGCACGGCCAACGCCTAGGCATCGATGCCATCCTCCTTACGCGCGGCGGCGGATCGATCGAAGACCTCTGGGCGTTTAACGAGCGCGTCGTTGCCGATGCGATCTACAACTGCCCGCTGCCGATCGTTGCTGCGATTGGCCACGAGACGGATGTGACGGTCGCAGAGCTGGTTGCGGATGTGCGGTGTGCGACGCCGACGCAGGCCGCGATGACGCTGGTGCCGGACCAAGCGATGCTTAAGCAGCAGGTGGATCAGTCGGCCGACCGGTTGATGCTCGCACTCAAACGTCGAGCCCAGCACGAGCGACAACGCCTCCGCGCTGCCGAGCGACACCCAGCGATGAGTCGGCCTGATCGCTGGGTCGCCCAAGCCCGCCAGTCTGTTGATCGCTTCTCGCGTCGCTTGGATCGTGCGCTGCCCGCACTGACCGCGAAGCACCAGCCAAAGCTCGACGCTTTTGCCAAGGCACTGCCCCAAGCGATCACCCGCCGAGTCACCCGTGAGCGCGAAACGCTTGATGCGCTGGCC
This sequence comes from Phycisphaeraceae bacterium, assembly GCA_045105055.1. GTDB lineage: Bacteria > Planctomycetota > Phycisphaerae > Phycisphaerales > Phycisphaeraceae > JAHQVV01. Next base: position 2,714 of record JBGCDC010000076.1, read on the forward strand.
AGGGAACTCGACGCAGTTGGCCCGGCAAGCGTCTTGGCCCGTGGCTTTACCTACACCCTCGGCCCCGATGGCGAATTGCTCCGCTCGGCAGAGTCGGCTTCAGCAGCCGGGCGTCTGACCACCGTCTTCGCCGACGGCCAAGTCGATTCGCAAGTCCAAGGCACCACTTCCGAACCGATCCAGCCCCCGCCTGCACCCGCACCCAAGCCGCGTCGTCGATCGCGCAAGAAGCCTCCAAGTGGCCCGGGGTTGTTTGGCGAAGTGGATTGAAAGTGGGGCAGACATTCTTGTCTGCCGTCAGGCTGCAAGCCTGAATAGGGATCGCGGAAAAATCTGGCTTCGCCAGTTGGCAGACAGGAATGTCTGCCCCACTGATTGGGGGGTATGTAACCTTTGATCGCCTTCATCGCTAAACTTCCAACCATGCCTACCTCAACCACCGATAAAGAAACTAGCTTCGAGCAGTCCATCGACAAGCTCGAAGATTTGATCG
>JBGCDC010000077.1:0-5756 GCA_045105055.1 Phycisphaeraceae bacterium
CTCCTCCCGCGGCGAGCTGGTCCCCGACGAAATCACCGTCAAGATGTGGGCCAAGAACATCGCCGCCCAATGCACCTTGGGCATCTACAAACCCCACGACGACCTGCTCATCCTCGACGGCATCCCACGCACCGTCGAACAATCCAAACTCATGGACGAACACATCCACGTCTACAAAGTCATCCACCTGACCTGCTCAGACGAAAAAGAAATGTTCCAACGCCTCCGCCGCCGCGCACTCAAGTCCAACCGCATCGATGATGCCGACGAAAACGTGATCCGCAACCGCTGGGAGGTCTACCAGCGCGAGACCGCGCCCGTCCTCGAACACTACCCCAAAGAAGACATCGTCGAGATCGACTCGATCGGCTCCCCCGCCGTGATCCTGCACGACATCCTCGAAGTGGTCACGACGATTCAGAACACACACTTTGAAGCGTTTAGTGGGTGAGTAATGGCGGAACCTTACCAATGCCCTTGCTGTCATTGCTACACGTTGAGTGAGCGTGGCATTTATAGCATCTGCTCAGTCTGTTTCTGGGAAGATAATGGTCAAGATGATCCACATGCGGACAAAGTCTCGGGCGGTCCAAACGGTTTGCTGAGTCTGACGCAAGCTCGTAAGAATTATGCAGAGTTCGGCGCTTGCGAAATCAAATTTAAGAAAAACGTCAGGGCACCTAAGTCCGACGAGCTTCCAGAATCAAACTGACTAACCTTTCAAATTTTGGGCTGCGGAGCGATACGCAGCTCCCGCACCAACCAAATCGCTCAGTGCCATCCCGATCGATTTAAATAGCGTCACTTCATCGTCTGAATCGCGGAGCTTCACCGCTCCGCTGCACATCTCGGTTAGTTCGCCGACGACGTGGTCCTTGGTGATCGCGCCTTCGGCGATCGGCACGAGTAGCTCGCCAGCTTCTTTGAAGCAGTTCACGTAGCTGTCGGCGTAGACCTTGGACTTCACAACCAAGGCCGTGTCGCACTCGCGTTTGGTGGCGTGGTGGTTGCCGATGAAATCGGTGTGCGTGCCGGGCGTGACCCAGTCGCCGAGGACCAAGGGCTCGTGCGAGCCGGTGGCGCTGACGATGATGTCGGCATCGCTACAAGCGGCTTCCAGATCGTCGGCGACCTCGAAACGTACCGACTCGTTTTCACTTGCTGACTGCTCGGCGATGGCCTGCGCATTTTCGGGGGTTCGTCCCCAGACCATAACGCGATCGATCGGCCTGACACTGAGCTGCGCCTTGATGATGTACGGCGCGAGGTTTCCCGTGCCCAGCAATAGCAGCGTCTTCGAGTCTTCGCGCGAGAGCAGTCGCGACGCGAGGCCCGAGATGCCTGCGGTTCGCCAGAACGTCACGCTCGTGCCATCAACAAGTGCCAAGGGCTCGCCGTGCTTGCGATCGAACAAAAGGATCTTTGAGTAAAGCGATGCGTACTCAGGCTTAGGATTGTCCGGGAAATACGTAAACGATTTCACCGCGATCAGTTCATCGTTCCACGAAGGCAACACCGCAAACGCATCATGGTTGCTCGGCTCATCATCCAGCAAAAACACCTGCCGCGGCGGCATGCTGAACGAACCGGCGTAAGCCGACTGCAACGCATCGACGAGATCGGGGTACGCCAGCGCCGCGTGTACATCTTCTGCTGAAAGGATTTTCATTTTGTGATCCACCAAACGAATTTGATCTTATGCGGCTGCCGCGAATAGCCGCGACACTACGCGTCGCAGGATGATACTGACATGTGATTCACCACTCTCCGGCGATGCGTAGCATCGCGGCTATTTCGTGATGCCCACGCATCAGTGACCCGTGTGCCCAAACCCCCCGCTGCCGCGAACCGTTTCGCTTAGCTCATCAACTTCTTGCCAAACGCACTTGGGCACTTCCTTGATAATCATCTGAGCGACGCGCATACCAGGCTCAACGGTGAAATCATTTTCACCTAAGTTGATCAGCGCGACCTTCACCTCGCCGCGATAGTCCGCGTCGATTGTGCCGGTGCAGTTGGGCAGCGTCACGCCGAACTTGCAGGCGAGCCCCGAACGTGGCCGAAGCTGAGCCTCGTAACCCTCCGGCACCGCGATCGCAAAACCCGTCGGGATCAACGCAATCTTGCCCGGCCCGATCGTCACGCCTTCGCTTAAAAAAGCATGCACATCCATCCCCGCCGCATGCTCGGATTGATACGCCGGCAACGGTGAATCGGTATTGCCTTCAAGGCGTTTGATCTGGCAGGGGACATTAGATGTGTTGGCGTCAGTAGGCATCCGCACATGATACAAAAGCAATCCCGTGAAGCGGGTGACGCGCATCGTCCCAACCGAGTCATCGAAAATGGAAGCTCAATCGAACCCCGTCAAACCACTGGACGCTGCGCATCACCCGCTACACATGGACGCAAATCACCGCGCCGGCCCAAGGACCGGCCTTAGCTTGCCGTCGTGCTGATCGAGTAGTCTCTGGGCCTCTTCGAGATCCACTTTCTGAATCGCCATGATCAGTGCGGGCTTCACACGGTTTTCCGCTTTACCCAACACCTCCGCCGCTTCTTCGCGGGTGATCTTCGCTTGACTCGTCACGATGCGGATCGAGCGGTCCATGAGTTTCGCGTTGGTGGCGCGGAGATCGACCATGAGGTTGCCCCAGGCCTTGCCTTGCTGGAGCATCGCGGTGGTGGTGATCATGTTGAGCGCGAGCTTCGTTGCGGTGCCCGCCTTCATACGGGTTGAGCCGGTGAGGACCTCGGGTCCGACGAGTAGCTCGATCGGTTGGTAGACCACTGCGGGAAGCTCAGGCCGTGGCGGAACGCTGACCGGCTCATTGGCCTTGACGACTTTTGCCCTGGGCCTAGTCATCAGCGTCTTGATCGGCACGCACGTCATCAACGAGGTCTTAGCGCCTCGCTTGTGCGCGTAATCGATCGCGCCCCAGACGTAAGGCGTCGTCCCGCCCGCCGCGATGCCGATGAGGGTGTCGTGCTCGCCGAGCTTTAGTTTTTCTAGCGCGGGCACGGCACCGTCGCGTTTGTCTTCGGCACCTTCGATCGCTTTGCGTAGCGCGCGGTCGCCGCCCGCGATGATGCCGACGACTTGGTCGGGGTCGCTACAAAACGTCGGCGGACACTCGCTCGCATCCAATACACCCAACCGCCCCGATGAGCCCGCGCCGCAATAGATCAGCCGCCCGCCCCGACTCATGCCCGCGACAACGATCTCGACGACCTTGGTGATCTGCGGGATCGCTTTGCGGATCGCCAGGGGCACTTCCATATCCTGCGTGTTCATCAGCCGAAGCGTCGCCTCGATGGACAGCGCATCGATCGCTGCGGCGGCGGCGTTGCGCTGCTCAGTGGCGAGGTGTCCGCGGTCGGAACTGGGGGTTGGTGTAGGCATGGCGGGTTGAAGTCTAACCGGTTGCTGAAGGCGGAGTGTCGTAGCCGCTGCGTCACTACGCAGGGGTGGAGTCGTCCTAATTGTGTCACCGCTCTTCCCCCGACTAGTGACGCGGCGGCCATGTAACGGCTTGTTCTGCTCTCAAAGCCCCGACCAAGTTCCCGCGACACCGGGGGCTGTAGCGCCCGTGACTTGCGGCAGCGAGATGGGGACGCCGTCTTGGGATAACGCACCGAGCACTGCGAAGGCCATCGCCTCTCGTGCTTCGCTTGGGATGCCGAGGTCGTCCGAGCACTGCACGTCGTAATAGCTCTGGTCTTTGATGAGTTTGACGAGCGTTTTATTCTTCACGCCGCCGCCCGCGAGGACGAGTCGCTGCGTTGGTTGGCCGGGTTCACGAAATGATCCGCCGAGCTGTACCGCGACCAATCGTGCTGCGGTCTGTAAGACATCTTCGGGCCGATGCGCCTGGCCGATCGACGCAATCAAACGATCAAACCACTCGGGCGAGAACTGTTCGCGGCCGAGGGATTGCTTGCCTGCGCACGCCGCTTGTACCGCATCATCGATTAGGTGCACGCACGCAGGGTTGATGCGACCGCGGCCCGCGATGTCGCCGTCAGCATCGTACGGCTTCCCGAAGTATCGCTTGCATAATCCATCGAGCAGTAAGTTGCACGGGTACACATCGCCGCCTTCGACTTGGCTAAGGTCGGTTCCGAGTCGTGTGATATTCAGTATGCCGCCAAGGTTTGCAACCGCGTCGGCATATTCGCGATACATCACCCAATCCGTGATCGGCGTCAGGGGTGCGCCCTGCCCGCCCGCAATGAGGTCGGCCTGTCGCAGGTCGTAGCAGACGGGTACGCCAAGGCGTTTGACGACAGGCCAAGGGTCGAAGAGTTGCCAGCTTTTTGGGCCACCGCCGAGCTCTTTTTCGCCGTCGCCTGGGGCGTGCCAGATGGTTTGGCCGTGGGCGGTGATGAAGTCGCATGCCACATCAGGCAGTTGTGCAAAAAGCTGCTCCAAACCATCCGCATGCAGTTCACCAAGCGCTCGCGCGGAACGCATGAAAGTAATGGGCGCGTTCACTTCGCCGGAGGCGAGTGACATCAGCGTCGTGCGTAGGTCATCGGGCATCGATAGCGCGTGGTGGCCTAGCAGCTCGGCCTTCATGTCTAGGCCGGTGCCGAGGATCTTAACCAGCGCAACATCGAGACCGTCCAGCGACGTGCCGGTCATGCAGCCAGCGGCGAAGCGTGTGCGTGGTTCGGGCATAGGCAGAGTGTAGCGGGTGAAGCGAGGCATCCTCTGCGCGGAACAGATAAGCCATGACGAATTCGGAAACTCACGGCATGCCTCAAAGCAGCCACGCCATGGGCTTGATTGATATCGCAAACAAAAAAACCCTGGCGGTCGCTTCGAAAACAACCGCCAGGGCAGGAGGAATCAATACTGTTTGGTTACCCGCCGGAGGTGACGAGCGCTCGGGTCGATGAGCCGATACCGAGATGAAGTTCTTCGAGTCGTTCCGGGCTGAGGTCGGCGACGGAGTCGACGATGGTGTCGGGTTGGTAGGAATAGTTGTCGAGGTCTTGGCGTTTGGTTCCGCCAGAGAGGACAAGGATGGTGTGGTAGCCGAGTTGCACGCCGCCAAGGACATCGGTGGACATGGTGTCGCCGACCATAAAGGTGTGGTCCGCGTCGAGGCCGAGCTCTTTGCGTGCGGCCCGCATCATGATCGGGCTGGGCTTGCCGACGGAGAAGGCTTGCTTGCCGGTGGCTTCTTCCAGGAGCTTGACCACCGCACCACAGCCGGGGCGAGTGCCTGTGGATGTTGGGCAACTCGGGTCCATATTCGTCGCGATCAACTTGGCCCCCCCAAGAACCAAGTTGGTCGCGTGTTCGAGCATCTCGAAGGTGTACGTACGCCCTTCGCCGACGACGACGTAGTCGGGGTCTTTGTCGACGATGGCGAAGCCGTTGGTATGCAGTGCGGTGGTCAGGCCGGTCTCGCCAAGGACGTAGGCCGTTCCGCCAGGCTTTTGGCTGGCAAGGAAACGCGCGGTCGCCATGGCACAGGTGAAGATGTGCTCGGGCCCGGCATGGACACCCATGCTCAGTAGCTTCGCCGCGATGTCCCGCCGAGTACGCTGCGAGTTATTCGTTAAAAACAAGAACGGCACACCACGCTCACGCAGCGAATGAATAAAGGTATCTGCTCCGGGGATGAGCTGGCTGCTCTTGTAAATCACCCCGTCCATATCAATCAGGAGTCCGAACATCTTGGATTCCTTTCCATATTGTTGATTATTTGAAACGTTATGACGGGGGTCGCAACTCAGGCGGACCC
>JBGCDC010000078.1:0-6013 GCA_045105055.1 Phycisphaeraceae bacterium
CATCAACTCGCCGACGAGTTCACGCTGATTCAGATTATTGAAGACTCCTAACACCACACGCTCCATTCCATCGTTTTACAAGCTTGATCAAAACATCGCCTGGAAGAAGAGAAGGCTGTCACAAAAGAATTTACTCGAGGAGCACGCTGCCAATGGGTATGTGTGACTGTAGCCGCTTTAGATGAATTGAGTAAATACTGCCAGCCTGCCCACGCTGGGTGGCGTCGCTGTCGAAATAAAAAACCCGCGCCATGCGGACACAGAGCGCGGGGTTGAATTTGTAATGGATGCTTGTTTTAGCCGAATCGGCCGTGGATGTAATCTTCGGTTTGTTTTTCGCGGGGTGCGGTGAAGATTTGTTCGGTGGCGCCGTATTCGATCAGCTTGCCGTGGTACATGAAGGCGGTGGCGTCCGAGACGCGCGCGGCCTGCTGCATGTTGTGTGTCACGATGATGATCGTGTACTTCTCACGGAGTTCGGTGATGAGCTCTTCGATGGCGAGGGTGGACTTGGGGTCCAGTGCGGAGCAAGGCTCATCCATCAACAAGGTTGTCGGGCTGATGGCGAGGGCTCGTGCGATGCAGAGGCGTTGTTGCTGGCCGCCGGACAGGCCGATCGCGGATTGGTTGAGTCGGTCTTTGACTTCTTCCCAGAGCGATGCGCCGCGGAGTGATTTTTCGACGACTTCGTCGAGGTCCGTCTTATTGATCTTGTAGTGCAAACGTGGGCCGAAGGCGACGTTGTCGTAGATCGATTTCGGGAAGGGGTTTGGTTTCTGGAAGACCATGCCGACGTGTCGGCGGAGCTCAACGACATCTGTCTTCGGCGCGAGGACATCGGTGCCATCGATGTCGATGGAGCCTTCGATCCGTGCCGAGTCGATCTGGTCGTTCATGCGGTTGATCCACCGCAGGAAGGTCGACTTGCCGCAGCCGGATGGGCCGATCAGGCCGGTGACTTTTTTGACGGGCATGTCAAGGCTGAGGTCGTGCAGCGATTGGAAGTCGCCATACCAAGCGTTGACATTGCGGACGCGGATGGGGTCGCCGCCGGTGTGCTGGATGCCCGGGGACAAATCACTTACCTTTGCGGCGTCAGCGGACGGGTTTGTCATCGTAGTTGCGGCCATAGTGAATCCTGTTATTAGTCAGTAGATCGACATAATCATGGCCTCTGAGTGTTAGCGTTTCGTGAGCGATCGTAAATTCGTATGAATTTATCGCAAATGTGGAAAAGGCTATAAAATAAGTATTTTTAGAGGTTTACATGCGTCAGCTTCCAAGCATCGGGGTCACAGTCGATAATAAAAGCAACTCCGCGGATTCCGGGACCTACGAGTCCGCGATCCGCTACAGCCAGGCGGTCGAAAAGGCGGGCGGTTTGCCGGTGCTGCTGCCGCATTGTCCGGGGCTGGCCGAGGCGTATCTGGATCGGCTCGACGGGCTGATCCTGACTGGCGGGGCCGACCCAGTCATGGAGCAATTCGGCTGTGCGACAGACGGCCGAGCGCGGCGCATCGATCAAAACAGACAAGCCTTTGAACTCGCGCTGCTTGCCGAGGTCGACCGCCGACGAGACGACTCGCTCACCGACAGCGCGGACCTGCCCGTGCTGGGTATCTGCCTCGGCATGCAGCTCATGGCCCTGCACCACGGCGCAACCCTTGACCAATACATGCCCGAGTCGATGGGCGACGCCGCGGCGAGCGTCCACGTCGACAATGCAGAGCACACCCTTACTTTTGATCATCACGACAGCGTACTGAGCCCATCCGATCAGCCAATCGTTTCATCGCACCGCCAGCGCATCGCGGATCCGGGTCGGCTGCGCGTCATTGCTCGCGCGGAAGACGGCACCATCGAAGCGATCGACAACCCTAGCCGACCCTTTTACCTCGGCGTGCAATGGCACCCCGAACGCAAAGACAGCAGCGAAGACGACCCGTTAAATCTTGGGTTGATTTGCAAGTTGATTCAGGCCGCGCGGCGTTAAAAGACGTGCAATATGTAAGGTGGGTGTAGACTCGGCGTAACCCACCAGATCAACAGACAAGATCATTCGTGGTGGGTTGCGCCAAGCCTTCACCCACCCTACGCAAGGCAGCGATCAAGGCGTTTTCTTCGCCTTCGCCTGCTTCATCTCGGCGAGCCAACTCACCACAAGCACCAAGCCCACGCCAGCAAGCAGCGAGACATCGGCGATGTTGAAGATATACGGAAAGATATCCGTGCCGCCCCAAGGGTACGCGAGGCCGAACGGCAGTTGCTGGTCGGGCAGCATGTGCAGCATGTCTCGCACCGCGGAGTAGAGCACGCGGTCGTAGAGGTTGCCCAATGCGCCGCCAAGGATCAGCGCGAGCCCGAAGTGATACACCCTAGCCTTCGGTGGGCTGCGATAGATCAGGAAGAGGATCACGACAAGCGCGACGATGCTCACGACGATAAAGACCGGCCGACCGCCCTGCCCGGTGCCAAACACCGCGCCGGTGTTAAGCGTCAACTGAAAATTCAACAGGTTCGGGACCACCACGATCGGGGCATGGCCTGGCACGCGATCCGGCGAGGTCGCCATGCCAACCTCGTGCGCGACGAGCCAATCTCGATCCTTGGAAACACGAACCAGCACCTCGGGACCGCCCTCTTCCGCGGTCTGCACGTGGTACTGAAAGTTCTCATCTACGTTATTAAACGCCCAGTACTTCAGACCGAGGTCTGCGACGAGCGAAATCACAACCACCGCAAGGAAAACAGTCCAAACGGACCAGCGAAAGCCAGTGCGTTCAACATCGTCTTGATCCGTCGCGGTGGTTTGTTTTTGCTTGGTCATCCAGTTGCATCAAATAGAGTAGTTCGAGGCAGGGCTTACCAGCCGTGCTTCTCTTTGGCACGGGCGACATCGATGCAGTACTAAGCAAAAGAAAAAAATTCGAGCCGCATCCTCTGGATCGGCTTGCCCGACTCGATGCAGACGCCGTAGTACCCCTCGCGCATCCGCAGGATGGCTTCCTCGATATCGCGAAGACGCTCGCGCTCCGACTCCATGAGCCCGAGTGTGAACTCCTGCTCAAAGTTGTCGCTGCCGACATCGGCCATGTGCAGCGGCATGTGTGCGATGTCGCCGAGCGACGCATTACGTTCGCTCTCCATACCTCTCACGTTGCCGATGATCTCGGCTCGTTTCTCAAGCAGTTCCTTAAGGTAGCCGTCGAGATCTTTCTTCTTCAGGCCAGTCTTAACTCGCTTGAGTTCGGCAACGGTCCACTCTTTTTCCATCGCCTCTTCGAGCGGGCTGAGCTTAGGAGCGATGTACTTCGGTGCCGCTTTCACGGCAGGTTTCTTCGCGACCTTCTTTGTCGTTTTCTTCTTCGTGACCTTCTTCGTGACCTTCTTGGTCACGGCCTTCTTCGTCACTTTTTTTGCCGGCGACTTTTTAGCCACCTTCTTCTTCGTGACGGTTTTCTTAGCGACCTTTTTCTTGGCGACTTTCTTTGTCGTCTTCTTTTTGGCCGGGGCCTTCTTGGTAGCCGTCTTCTTCTTTGCTGCCTTCTTAGCGACCTTCTTCTTGGTCACTTTTTTGACAGGAGCCTTCTTCTTGGTGGTCTTTTTGGACCGGGTAGAAGCGGCCTTCGTGCGGCTGGACTTGGTTGTCTTTTTCTTGGCCACGGGTCACTCCGTCCCCAAACTGGGGGTACGACACAATCGGCTAAATGCCTGATTGTCATAGGTTTACGAGGGAAATGAGCGTATTGCCAACACCCCCCGCGATGCGGGCAAGCGAGGGAGTGTAAACCGCCCCCGGAATTGTGGCAAATGTTGCAGGCTGGGGAATTTAACCGCCAACGCGCCAAGAACGCCAAGCAAGGCCGCAAAACCACATGGCCACGAAAAGCCACAGGAAGCACAAAAGCCATTCTTTTGTACGGTTTGTGCTTTTTGCGGCGAAGCGATCGCTTTGTTTTCCTGGGCGTTCTTAACGTCTTGGCGATTCACAGGTCTTGGCTCAGTCACCGTGCTTCTTGCGAAGTCGGCCGGACAGACGCAGCAGCAATTGCACACGCTCGAACTGGTCACACCAATCCGCAAGCTCGGCCGCAATTTCATCATCCGGTACCGGTGCACCGGGCAGTGGGCAGCCCGCGCCTTGGAGCTGCGCCGCGAGCATGCGGTACTTGGCAAGGGGCTTGTCGCCGTACCAGCCAACGGGCTCAAAGTCCTCAGCGGCAAACACCACCACAGGCACACGCATCCCGCCGCAGACCTTGACCTGCTCCTGCAGATCCATGTGTGCGTCGCGGTCGCACCACTTCAGCTTGATCTTCCCGCTGCTCGCCTCTGCGATTTTTTGGAACATCGGCCCTTGGCGAACACAGTCGCCGCACCACGCGCCGGACAGCGCGATGACATTCATCTCACGAACCGATGAGCCGAGTACTGCTTTTTGATGGTCTGTCAGTTCGACCTGGTCGTAGACCTTCTGCCATGCCGCACGCTGATCGTCCGTCGCGCTCTTGAGGTAGTCGGCCCAGTCGAGGCCTGCTTCATGCTTCGTTTTTAGAAAGTCTGCGTCCATTGCTGTGCTCCGTAATTGGTGTCCTAATGATGATAGACGAGGACGGCGTGCATGGCGTAGCACGACGGCACCTTCTGGCGTCTGTCTTACTGCCGGTATACTCAAGTCCTATAGACAAGCCCTACCACAGGAATATTTCGATGCTTAAGCCTCTGACCCTGATGACCGCCCTGCTCGCCTTCGGCCTAACCTTTAGCGTCGCAACCGCTAGCCCAGACTGCCCCGCCTGCAAAGCAAAAGCTGAGGCAGCAGCGAAAGCTAAAGTTGCCGCAGCGATGGCTCCAAATACATCGCCTAAAACCATCTCGCTGTTCAACGGCAAGGACCTCACCGGCTGGTACCCCGATGTCCCTGCCGCAGACGACAACCCCGACATCGAGCCAAGCTTCATCGTCCGCGATGGCATGCTCGTCTCCAAGGGCCGACCGCTTGGCCACCTGCTCAGCAAGGACTCCTATAAGGACTACCGCTTGGTCGTCGAGTATCGCTTCGCCGCGAAGCCGGGCAACTGCGGCGTCCTCGTCCACACCGACGGCAAGCGTACACGCGCTCTGTCGAAAATGTTCCCGGCTTCGATTGAAGTGCAACTGCAAAACAAACAGGCCGGCGACTTTTGGTGCATCCACGAAAATATCTCCGTGCCCAATATGGCCGAACGTCGCAAAGGCCCGCCGGAAAACTACGGCGGCAAGCGCGGCCAATCCCGACATATCCGCAACCTCACCGACGGCAGCGAAAACCCCGTCGGCGAGTGGAACACCATGACCATCGAAGCACTCGGCGACAAGCTCCGCGTTTGGGTCAACGGCGACCTCGTCAACGACGGCTTCGGCGCGACCGCGACCTCCGGCCAAATCGCCCTGCAAGCCGAAGGCTCCGAAGTCGAGTTCCGCAAAGTCGAACTCACGCCCATCACCAAGCTAAGCCCCGCTGAAGACAAAGCGGCAGAGCCCTTCTCGATCTTCGACGGCAAGACACTCGATGGCTGGTACCCCGATGTCCCCGACGCCGATGATAACGCCGACATTGAGCCAAGCTTCATCGTCCGCGATGGCATGTTGGTCAGTAAAGGCCGACCACTTGGTCACCTGATCACGAAGAAGTCGTTTAAGGACTATCGCTTGGAGGTGCAGTACCGCTTCGCCGACAAGCCGGGCAACTGCGGCGTGCTGGTTCATACCGACGGCAAACGGCCACGCGTCTTGTACGACATGTTCCCCGCGTCGATCGAGGTGCAGTTGCAGCACAAACAGGCCGGCGACTTCTGGTGCATCCACGAGAACATCTCCGTGCCCAACATGACCGAGCGCCGCAACGGCGACCCCGCCAACTATGGCGGCAAAAAAGGCCAGTCCCGCCACATCCGTAACCTCACCGACGGCAGTGAGCACGACCTCGGCGAATGGAACACGATGATCATCGAAACTCTAGGCGATCGTATCC
>JBGCDC010000079.1:0-9983 GCA_045105055.1 Phycisphaeraceae bacterium
CACCCCGTCTAGATCAAAGACCAAGTCACCAATTGGCACGTCCTGCCCATCCCAATCAAACACAGACACTTCACCCGCAGGCCAGGCTCGGAACCAGCGCGGCTCGTAGTGCAAGCCGTCGCCAGCAAGGTGCTGCTTCGCAACCAGACCCGCGACCCGCCCATCAATAAGCAGAGCCACCACATTGAACAAAGACCCACGGTGCATCACAGGCAAGCCAAGCGAGACCGCGATCCCATCCGTCTCGGGCAGCAGCGCCTCGACGATCCGTCGTGCCATACGGCGAGTCGCAGATGAAAAGAACGCATCCTCACAGCCGTAGCCAGTAACGCACAGCTCAGGCAGACATAGCAGCCCAACCCCACGGCCACGCGCCTCACGAATGACGTCGCGGATATTGGCTTCGTTGCCATCCCAATCTAAAGGCGTCTGGTTTAATGCGGCAACGCCGACTCGAAGGGTTTTCATTTTTGCTGCTCCATGGTCACTTGGGCAGTGGCCTTAGCATCGCGAATCATCAGGCCACGAAGCGCGTGTAATCCTGGCTCTAGGCCGACTGGGTAGTTATGGGCGTTTGTAAACCGACGCACTCCTGGGTGCAGGCGTTCAAGCTCTTGGCGAACCCGATCGCGAGCCGACTCTAAAGAATCATCAATTTCCTGAAAAACACCGCCACGTGCAATTGCGACCAGCAGGTCGCGCCCCCTAGCACCGTCCTCAATCTGTTTCACACGGTTCGGATCACCCGGATCAACCAGCAGTCGCCCCGGATCTGGGCTCGACGTCTCATCGAAAATGAGATCTCCGATCATTCCATCCTTGTTTTCAAATCGTCTGACTTGGAGCGTGCCGGGGATCGAAGTTTTGATCGCCTGATCTGAAAGCTTGACACGTGGCTGCCATGCGCCGTCCTCGTCGCGGATCGCGCCGAGCTTATACACCCCGCCGAGCGCAGGCTGGTCGTAGGCCGTAGCGAGCTTGGTACCAACACCCCAGACTGCGATCATAGCGCCCTGCCGCTTGAGGTCTTCGATGATGTATTCATCCAAGTCGTTCGATGCGACGATCGCCGCATCGGGGAACCCGGCCTCATCCAGCAGCTTTCGAGCCTCAATGCTCAGGTAAGCCAAGTCGCCAGAGTCCAGCCGGATCCCAACCATCTCGTGGCCGCAATCGCGAAGCTTCAACCCTGCTTCGATCGCGTTGCGGACGCCAGCCAACGTGTCGTATGTATCTACAAGAAACACGCAATTGTTGGGCATCGCCTGAGCGTAAGCCTCAAATGCCTCTGGCTCTTCGTCGAATGACATCACCCAGCTGTGAGCGTGCGTTCCTTTGACCGGGATACTGAAAAGCTTGCCCGCGAGGACATTTGATGTCGCAGCACAACCGCCAAGATAGGCCGCTCGACTTGCAGTTAACGCTCCATCAATCCCCTGCGCCCGACGTAGGCCAAACTCCATCACAGGGTCGCCATTTGCCGCCTGACACACGCGAGCCGCCTTGGTCGCGACCAGTGTCTGAAAGTTGACGATATTTAATAGTGCCGTTTCTAGAAGCTGAGCCTGAAGGATCGGGCCACGGACACGGACCAATGGCTCGTGCGGAAACACCACCGTACCCTCCGGCACCGCGTCAACATCGCACGTAAATTCCAAGTCGGCCAAGTACTCCAAGAACGCTGGATCAAAAAGCGGCTCGCCATCATTACCCGTCAGCGTCGCGAGGTAATCCAAATCATCACGCTCAAAGCGAAACTCTTGCATCAGTTCAACCGCGTAAGAAAGGCCCGCCGCGATCGCGTACCCGCCGCCGAACGGTGACTTGCGAAAAAACAAGTGAAAGACCGACTCCTGCTCGGCCCGCCCCATCTTCCAGTAGCCATAAGCCATGGTCAGCTGGTACAAGTCAGTTAGCAGCCCCAGCGGGGTCCGGTAGATGTCAACGAGTGGTTTCATAGTAGAATTCCTTTCTTAGTGTATAAAAGACACTATCATGCCGCATTACGCCTGTCAACCCGCTGAATCCAAAACCCGTGAATAACCAGACACGCCCGAAAGTTCAACCACCTGAGTGAGGAATACCATAGGGGTGCCAAAGCCATCTCAATGCACAGAAAACAGCGCCTTATGGAGAGAAGTTGGCGTGCCAGTAGAAACAAAAATTTAGAGACTTATAAAAAAACGCCTCGGACAAAATCTGCCCAAAGAAGGCAAACACTGTGCGAGGCGTCAAATGGGCCCGGCTGGACTCATCGTAACTTTCACCAACTATTTATAAGAACGGTTTTACGCAAACGCTCCATATCGTGTGATGCAATATCCGACGTATTGTAAATGCTCGCAAGGACTGCTATCGCACGCGTTGGAACGCTTCTAACTTAAAGTAGTGCAGATGAATATTCTCCAAGCGTGTTCAAATCCCGCCCTCTCCAAGCTTAGCCAGATCGATTCGCAACGGCTGCATCACTGGCCTAGATGAGACATTTTCCGCCACGCCACAACTGGATCTAGAGGCGGAGTATTCAGTCATCGAGCACGCTTTGTGAAGTCCATTAGTTACCGAGCTGCTTAAACACTTTCTTCAGTGCTGTCTCAGCTTCTTTCGCTTCCGGAGATAGCTCAGTTGTATAAGGCTTTGCTGGAGCGTGCCATAGCTCGACGACCGGGCGAAGCGGCCCGTTTAGGGGCAGGATATAGTCCCGGTTACGGAGATGTCTTTGACGCTTGTCTTGAATATGGACCCACGAACGAGGCGATCCCTGTTCACCTAAGAGCTGAGGCATGAAGCTCCGGCCATGGATCGCCTCTGCGGGTAGAGGTGCCTCCGCGATCTGACATAAAGTCGGTAAGAAATCAGAAAAATCAATCAGGTCCATACAGACCGCCCCCGGCTTGACTCGTCCAGGCCAACGCACGATCAGAGGCACGTGGGTCCCCCGATCCGTCATCGTGCCTTTGCCACCTTCGACGGTTTTTCCGTCAACCCATGTATTCATCAGGTCCCTGTCAGTCCCGTTGTCGGCCAGGAATATGAGCACCGTATTGTCCGCGACACCCGCATCGTCGATCGCTTGCATGAGTCGGCCGACGGTCTTATCTAAGTAGCGGACCATGTCCGGGAAGTACTTCGGGTCGCCTTTGTGCGCATTGTTCGGCAGTACGTAGTCCTGATCTTCGCTGTCCGGCGTCGGCACCCAAGGGAAGTGCGGGAGCAGGCAGGTGTAGTAGGCGAGGAAGGGCTTGTCCTCCTTGTCGCTGGATTGGATGAAGTCGACTAGGAACTCGATGTTGACCTCGGGGCCGTACTGGTCTTTGATCGGCTTGGCGAGGACGACGCCGTTCTTGTTGAAGTATGGATTTCGGAACCGCGTTGTCTTTGCACTATTCTCATCAAATATCTGCCAGCACTGATACTGATCAAACCCGAAATCATTGACCGTATTGCGTTGATGCAGGAAAGAGAGCTGCCACTTGCCCGCAATCGCCGTGGCGTAGCCTGCAGACTTCAGCTGTCTTGCGAAGCTAGGCTGATCAGTGCGTAGATATTTTTGTGCGTGCCTCTCCCGATTCCAAAGTACCTCTGTAAGCCCATTCTTGAACGGGTATCGTCCTGTCAAAAGCGATGCACGTGATGGGGAGCAGTAGGGATTAGAGAAGCAGTGAGTAAACCTCATGCCTTGTTTGGCAAGATTGTCAATATGAGGGGTCCTGTGCGACTGACCACCATAGCTCGATAAACACTCGATACCAAGATCATCGGCAAGGATGAAAACGATGTTAGGTGGAGCCTCGGACCTATCTGACTCGTTAGCAGCCCGCGCAGCAGTTGCAAAGATAATCCCAAAGACCGCAAGCACAGAAATGTATCGATTCATGGCCGCCTCCTATTTGTCTCCAACAGATTTGATCCATTGATTGTGTAGTGCCTTCATCTCATCGGCAAGATCAGATTTGTTACGAAGGTGATTACCTGTCTCCGTAGGATCTTCGTGGAGGTTGATCAACTGACGAGCATTTTTGCCACGACCGATTAGTTTCCACACTCCCCTTCGGACCGCCCATGAATCACCAAATAACCAATGTAGCGTCCGCTTAGACTTTTGGGCTTGTCCAGTTAGCGTTGGCATTAAGTCGATTCCATCAATTGAATGCCCTGCAGGCAGCTGGGCCTGAGCAAGCTTTGTAAAGGTTGAGAAAAAATCCATCGTCATTACGATTTGATCATTAGTCGTACCACTTGGAATCACGCCCGGCCAAGTCGCGATGAAAGGCACGCGATGGCCACCTTCAAACATGCTGCCTTTCTTTCCGCGCAGTATTCCGTTAGCAGAAATAGAACTCGGCGAAGCCGCTCCGTTATCCGAGCAGAATACCAGTAGCGTATGCCCCTCTAAGTCGTGCTCACGCAAGACTTGAACAACACTGCCAACTGATTCATCTAATATCTCAATCATTTCCTTGTAGGTGTCAGCCGCGGATTGCTTTTTATTGGGATTACGCCCTTGCAAAGGAGTGTGCGGCGAAGCGTGTGCAAGATATAGAAAGAATGGCTCATCTTTGTGCTTAATAATGAAATCGTTGGCGTAGCGAGTTAATAGATCAGTACTATAGCCGGTTTCATTTTTGATTTCCTTACCATCCCACCAATCCAACTCTTTCAATCCACTGGTTGCAATATGTGAGTGATAATCCACGCCTCCCGCGATGAAGCCGCGAAATTCGTCAAAGCCTTGATTCATTGGATGGAATTTAAAGTCGTATCCTAGGTGCCACTTGCCGATTAGTCCTGTTCGGTACCCCGCTTCGTTTAGTACCTCTGCAATCGTTAGTTCATCTAGTGAAATGCCCCACGCCCAGCGCTGTTTGATATTTTTTTTACGCTGATTTTGAAAGACAGGTGAAAGTTGCGCATCATCGACCCAGGCACATCGCTGGGGATATCGGCCTGTCATGAGGGCAGCGCGCGTCGGTGTACACATCGGGCCATTACTATGAAAATCGGTTAAAAGCATACCGGCTTTGGCGAGGCGATCGATGTGTGGCGTATTAAATTCTTTGCCACCATAGCACCCAAGGGATCCATATCCCAAATCATCCGCCATGATCAAAACAATATTAGGCTGACGCTTTGTCTTGGTTGCTATCTCGACAGCATGGGCAGACTGAATGCTTAAAATAAAGATCGCAAACAAAGCACAATTTATCGATATACGTCTTGCTGGCATAACTAATCAACTGTTTTCCTGAAACGTCTGTTTTACTTAGCGATGAATATGTTTTCAGCTATTTTGTATCAATTCGACAAAATCAATGCTAGCCAACAGTCTCTCACTCTAAGTTTGCCCTACACAAATCTAGTCGTGTCACGCAGTTTTGCCCCTGAATAGTAGACTGGTGATCCAGCAACTCACGACGTACATAGATAGATATAATACTTATCTACATGACACATTCAGTTCAACTACCTAGTTTGGACCAGTAATATTCCTGCGTGAGATATCCCAGGTACGTGTCGCATTCATCCCAACTAGTCCATGCCGCCGAGCCATCACCATAAGCCGCATTCATGCCACTTGGCGGATTGACGGTGCCCGACGCATCGTGCCCTAAATATGAAGCACCTCCAATATCGACTGTTAAATCGCCCCAAAGCGGGTACTGATTAGCCTCTGCGGAGTCCGGGCTGTCGTAGTCAGGGTAGAAATCTGCCCCATCTTTCTGGTAAATCAATCTCGGGTGGTCAACTCTAATTGGAAAATACTGATACGTGATAAACGAGTACTGGTAAGTATTAGCGGGTGTGGTCGTCTCAGGGTTTCGAGATGCATATAGATCACCTGGGCAGAAGAGCACATCGTCGCCAGAGCGGTCTGAAGCCGCGCCTGTGCCCGTGATATCGATCGGCATGTACTGGCTGAAAAAATCACGATTCATATCAAACTCGCCGGGCCGGTAGACTCGGTGCGGCTGAGTGATGTTATACGTGGGGTTTGACTCACGTTTCGGGACGGCACCTTTATTATCAACGCTGAATGCAACTGTTGCTTGGGCAAGCGATCGGACCTGTGACAGGCACTGTAAATCGATTGCGGCTTTGCGTGCTTTGCCCAAGGCGGGCAGCAAGATCGCAATCAGTAGTGCAATGATTGATATGACAACGAGTAATTCGATGAGTGTGAACGCTTTACGCATTAAATAGGCCTGCATTTTTTATTACGAATAAAAAGGCACTGCACTCTTTTCAGAGTGCAACACCACTTGAAGGAGTAATCATTAGTTACGTCGTCGGCGAGCGATCAGCAGACCGCCTAGGCCGAGAAGCGCCAGCGAGCCGGGCTCGGGCACTTGGGTGAGAGTCAGGTCGCTGTAGGTGCCGGTCGTGCCATTGGCTTGCGACAGGAGGATCGAACCGAAGTTGTTTGCAGAGGTGTAGGTGAAGGTACCAATGTCACCTAAGGCACTATCTGAGAAGGTGGCTGTACCGAAATCTGTCGTGCCGTCATAACTGGTTAGGTCCAACGTGACAGTTACGGTACGGGCACCCGTCAAATCGTCTGGCCCATCGACACCGTTGGCGCTGCCTTGGCCCCCAAAGGAGTCGAGTTCGTTGTTGTTGTCGCGGTAGATAATGGTCCCTACGCCGTTCGAACCAAAAGTAAAGCTGCCACTTGAAGCGGGTGTATTCGTTTTTCCGAAGCCAAGGGCGAGCCATGTACCCGCGGTTTCAGAAATCGTCACTGTTAGGTCAAACTTGCCTAGCGCGGTGCCCTTCGCGTCGTTGATGTACGAGCCAAGGTTGAGGTGGGCACTGCTTCCGCCAGTACCTGACGGGGGCGCGACCGAACCGTCTTGCTTGAAATCGATCGAACCTACCCAAGCGTTGGATCCGCCAGCGGTGGTGATGCCTGCATCAAAAGTTTCAGCCGTTGTTGCAGCGAGATTGCCCGCACCGACGAAGGTTTCGGACACGATCACGCCAGCAGACGCGGCGCCAGCGATCGCAGTAGTTGCCGCACAAGCGAGAGCGAGGGTGGTAAAGGAACGGGTAGAGATGTTCATGGCAATTGCCTCCTAGGTAAAGTTATTTCCGAAGCGATCGAAAATCTGTTCATGCATGCTGGTAGAGGGCACTTGATGGCCCTGCAATGACACCCAGCGTGTTAGCAAGACTAAGGATATGGCAAAAAGACTTGCATGCAAGGCATGTATGCGTATATAAACTAATGATATGCGCCACGAATAGTCCTTTTGATCATCACAAACCGCCTTATCGCTTTATAGGATGCCGAATATTCCGAACGATCCACATAACCCTCAAACTCCTCCGCGGCGGATCACAATCCTCGTCTCGGGTTGGGCAGCCTACGGCCGAGGCATCATCGAAGGCGTCTGGCAATACGCTCAACGCAACGGCCCCTGGATGCTATCGCTGGATCCCGGCGAGCCGGACGAGCGGACGCAGATGCCCACCGGCTCGCCGGGCGACGGGGTGATCGCATCGGTTCACACCGCGAAGCTCGCGGAACAACTTAAGAAGTCCGGCGTACCGGTCGTGAATGTAGCAAGTACGTTGTTGGACAACGCCAGCTTTCCACGCGTTCAGAGCGACACGCAGGAAGTCGTCCGTCACGCAATTGCACACCTTAAGAGCAAAGGGCTTAAGCACATTGCATTCTGCGGGGAGCCACACCGGGAGTTCATCGATCACTGGAGCGAGGCATTCGTACAAGAGATGGCGGCGCAGGATATTGAGCCGATCCTTTATGCGCCGCGCCGCAAGCTCTCTTATAAGACGCCGATCGAAACGCACCAACGCGAGCTACGCCACTGGCTAGAACAGCTACCCAAGCCCGTCGGCGTGATTGGCTGGGCAACGGGCATCTGCCGGTACATGGCGATGGGATGCACGATAGCAAACATCAGGGTGCCCGACGAAGTCGCAATCATCAGCCTCGAAACCGAAGACCTGCTGGGTCGCGCGATCTCACCGCCGATCAGCGGGATCGATATCCCGGTTGAAGAAATCGGTTTCAAGGCGGCCGCCATGCTAGACAAGTTACTGCGTGGTGAAGTGCTTGAAGAAGAGCAGGTTTTGCTCCAGCCGCTTGGGGTGACCAGCCGGCAGTCAACGGATGTGCTGATGGTGGAAGACGCAGAGATACGCGAAGCACTTCGATACATCCGTGAGAACGCGATCTACGGCATCGATGTCCGCGACATTTTAAAAGAGGTCCCGATCGCACGGCGAACGATGGAGCGCAAGTTTAAGGCCTTCCTCGGACACACTCCGGCTGAGGAGATCCGGCAGATCAAACTCGAGAAGGTGCGCGAGCTGCTTGGAGCGACGAATATGGCGATCCCGGAGATAGCCGAGGCCTGTGGCTTTAACTATGTCGAACACATGATCCCGGTGTTCAAGAAGAAGTTCGGCGCGACACCCGCCGCTTACCGTAGGCGAATTCAATCACCGCCCCGCTAAGCGAAAAGAATGGCGTTAATTCGTATTTATTATACGCTT
Organism: Phycisphaeraceae bacterium; assembly: GCA_045105055.1. Taxonomy (GTDB): domain Bacteria; phylum Planctomycetota; class Phycisphaerae; order Phycisphaerales; family Phycisphaeraceae; genus JAHQVV01. The sequence continues at coordinate 8,521 of JBGCDC010000079.1, forward strand.
GTGCGTTCCTCTTTATTGCCCTGCAGACATACAATGTGCGTTCGATATCGCTATCCGGCCTTGCGGCCGCTTCAAAAGGGCTGCCTTGGCTTTTACCTGGATCGACTGGACTGTGATCGCTGTGTTCATGCTGGGCACGACCGTGCTCGGGCACTGGCTGGGTGGGAAGTCGCGCGGGATGGACGGGTTTTTTCTTGGGGGGCGCGACCTACCGTGGTGGGCCGTGTCGTGCTCGATCATGGCGTCGCAACTCAGCGCGGTCACCGTCATTGCTGTTCCAGGCTTACTCTATCGCGATGACGGAAATCTTTTGTTTCTGCAAGGCACGCTGCTTGGTTTTGTGCTCGCCAAGTTTTTGATGGCCTACCTGTTCGTCAAGCCTTTTTATGAACGCAAGATATACAGCCCTTACGAGTTCATCGAACACAGGCTAGGACAAAGCACCGCCCAGCTTTCGCGCGGGCTGTTCATGATTAGCGCGATACTTGGCCATGGCATTCGGCTACTGACTGTGGCGCTGGTGCTAAATGTCGTTGCCGATATCTCCATCGGGACATCCATCTTGATTATCGCGGCCTTCTCGATTCTGTGGACCCTGATGGGCGGGATCAAGACCGTCATTTGGACCGACTTCATCCTGTTTATCACGATGGTGCTCGGAGGGGTGGTCTCCTTACTTACGATCGCCAACGCATTGCCCTTTGGTCTTGGCGAGGCGGTGCGTCAGCTTGACGAAGCTGCGAAACTGAAGCTGATTGATGTCTCACTGGACCCCGCCAAAACCTGGACACTCTGGACGGGGTTGATCTGTTTTGCAATTTTTGAACTGGCACAAAATTCCGTAGACCAAGTCATCACTCAGCGGATGATCTGCTGTAAAAATGCACGACAGGCACGCAAGGCGGTGCTGGGCTCATTGGGTATCGTTCTGTTTACGTTGCTGTTTGCCGCAGTTGGGCTAGCGGTTTGGCTGAACAACCAACACTTCAAGCTAGATGCGGCGAGTACCGCAATGTTGGCCGAACAACCTAGCCGAGCCTACCCTCATTTCATTTTGCATCAGTTGCCGACGGGCGTTAGCGGGCTTTTGATCGCGGGGATCTTCGCCGCGGGAATCTCTACATTAGATTCCGCACTCGCGGCACTATCAGAAACTAGCGTCAATGGTATCTATCGCAAATGGATTCGACCCGATGCGACAGAACAGCAGAGCATACGTATCTCACGTTTTGCCGTTGTTGGCTGGGCGATTGCCTTGGGCAGCTTAGCCTACATTGCCGGTCAATTTGCCCAAGACGAGGGACTACTAAACCTTGCATACAAAGCCCCGCTTCTGACGTATGGCCCGATGCTGATGATCGCGCTGTGTGCTCTAAAGCGATGGGGTAGTCCGCCGACGATGATCGTGGGTGGCGGCGCCGCAGTTGCTGTGGCCCTAGCACTCTTCATCGCAAAGAAATCGG
>JBGCDC010000080.1:0-8103 GCA_045105055.1 Phycisphaeraceae bacterium
AGGTTCTTCGCGTTGCTTCGAATTAAGCCACATGCTCCACCGCTTGTGTGAGCCCCCGTCAATTCCTTTGAGTTTTAGCCTTGCGACCGTACTCCCCAGGCGGTGCACTTAATATTTTAACTTCAGCCGCGATGGGGTCAAACCCTCCGCGACCTAGTGCACATCGTTTAGGGCATGGACTACCGGGGTATCTAATCCCGTTCGCTACCCATGCTTTCGTCCCTGAGCGTCAACAATAGCCCAGCCATCTGCCTTCGCCTTTGGCGTTCCTCTAGATATCTACGCATTTCACCGCTCCACCTAGAGTTCCGATGGCCCCTACTATGTTCAAGATTGGCAGTTTACCGAGCAATTCCATGGTTGAGCCATGGTATTTCACAAGATACTTACCGATCCGCCTGCGGACCCTTTAAGCCCAGTGATTCCGATTAACGCTTGAGCCCTCTGTATTACCGCGGCTGCTGGCACAGAGTTAGCCGGCTCTTCCTTTGGGTCTGGTCATTTGTTTCCTAAACCCTGACAGTGGTTTACACACCTAGATGCTTCATCCCACACGCGGCATTGCTCCGTCACGCTTTCGCGCATTGCGGAATATTCGTTACTGCAGCCTCCCGTAGGAGTCCGGGCAGTGTCTCAGTCCCGATGCGGCGGGTCATGCTCTCACACCCGCTACCCGTCTTAGCCTTGGTAAGCCATTACCTTACCAACAAGCTGATAGGAAGTACCCCGATCTTCAGGCAGCAAGCCTTTGCTCAAAAGTCCATATGAACTAGTGAGATTATAAGGTATTACCACACGTTTCCATGAGCTATCCCTTACCTGAAGGCACGTTAGGTACTTATTCCTCGCCCTTTCGCCACTCTACTTGCACCGAAGTGCTTTCGCGTTCGACTTGCATGTTTTAACCATGCCGCCAGCGTTCAATCTGAGCCAGGATCAAACTCTTCGATTATTATCTATTGGCACCGATTCTTGCGAACCGGCGATGCCTTCTAGAAGAAGATTTTGCCCTGATCCATTGCTTACCGAGCTAGTCGATAAACAACCGGTCATCAATTTCGTCAAGAGCAAGCTCTTAACTAGTTCGCCTGCCGACCGGCTACTGCCGACAGGACTTTGTGTTTTTTTAGGTCTTAATCCTGCCACACAACATCTAACCGAAATTTTCCGATGTATGACAATCTACTTGGATGTGAAACCCGCTTTGGTCAGACTGTGAACTCTAACCGCAGCTTGGATTTTTAACACGTCGGTCCGTTCGTAGAAACGGGGTCCGTCGCGTTCACATCCTCGCAACATACCAACTGTTCACTTGTCAAAGATCAACGCCGATTACTCGGCAATACTCAGTCCTGCGAGGTGTTTTACCTTGCTGGTTGCCTGCCCTTGCGGTCAGGTGAGCGAAGCATGATAGTGATGGTTTTCAGCTTGTCAAGCTTGCTGCCATCAGTGTGGATAACCTCGTTTCTGAGCCAATCCTGTTTTCCCCGGCTCGCTGAGTCGGGCCGATTATTAAACCACAGCTAACCCACCTTGTCAACTCCACCACCCGTCCTTTTTTATTTTGCCTCGCGAAATCTGTTTTTCACCTGAATTCCCCCGTTTAAGGCGTACTGGCTCGCTTAAAATACGCTTACCCCTTGGAGCAGCCATGCAAACCCCATCTCAGCGTGCCGCGTTAACCGCCCTCCTAGTGCTTTTTCTCCTGTCCCTTTCGGGCTGCGATAAAGACCCGGGCTACAAACATACCTACACGACACGCGCCATCGTCCTGTCCCTACCGGGTGAGCGTGTCACACAGGAGTTCATCGTCCACCACGAGGCGATACCCGAATACCGCTCCATCAACGGCTCAATCGGCATGAACGAGATGGCCATGCCCATCCCAGTGCCCGATCAGTCGGTCTTAAAGGGCATCTCGGTCGGCGACAAAGTCGAGCTGGTTTTCGGGGAACGCTTTGAGCCAGACCACACAATGGGCCTAATCTCGATCATCAAGCTCCCCGACGATACCGAGATGAACCTAGGTGCCACTACCTCCGGCGCGAAACGCAAAACAGCTACTGATACCGACGGCTTCAGCCCCATCTTCGACGGCCAAACGCTCACCGACTGGGAAGGCGATCTCCGCTACTGGTCCGTACAAGACAACACCATCGTCGGCCAATTCACCGCAGAAAACCCGCTCAAACAAAACACCTTCCTCATCTTTCGCGGCGGCGAAAACAAGGGCGTCCTCGGGGACTTTGAGCTTAAGTTTGCATATCGCATCAGCGAAGGCGGCAACAGCGGCGTGCAGTACCGCAGCCAAGAAACCCCGGACTTCGGCATGAAGGGCTACCAGGCCGACATCCATCACGGCCCACGCTGGACCGGCATCCTCTACGACGAGCACGGCCGAAAGGTCCTCGCCGACCGAGGCCAATCCGTCATCGTCGAAGCCAACGAAAAACCCGTCGTCGTCGAACAATTCGGCGACGACGCGGAGCTCATGCAGCACATCGACCTCGACGGCTGGAACGAGTACCACATCATCGCTAGAGGCAATCGTTTGACCCACAAAATCAACGGGAAACGCATGTCGCAAGTCTTAGATGAAGACGAAGCCGAGCGCGACTTGCAAGGTCTACTCGGCCTACAAATCCACCGCAGCACTCCTGTCAAAGTCGAGTTCAAAGCGATCAGGCTCAAGGTGTCAGACTAGCCGCAGAAGCGATCTTTTCACCCGATCCAAAGTGCGTTAAGGCTCACGGGTCGCTCCCCATCAAATGCGATGAACCCGCCAGCAATCGGATTTTTGAAGGTGGCGTTTTAACGCAAGGCTGAAAACCCCCTCGCGCACAATCGGCGCACCTCTCTCCGTGGACGACGACTTTCACAAGAAGCCCATGACTTTGATGCGAGTCCCACGACCAGCAACGCCCTGGGATCGAGCCGTCGCAACCCCATGCCCGAGTACCAGACACTTCGCTGTCGCTCACTGTCGGCGTGCCGCCCCCACACCTCACCGCTCAAACCTCAAGCCATCCCTATAAGCCTCGACCACAAACCCCGCGCGCACAGCTCGCGTGACAGATCACTTCCGCAACGCCAGCAAGGCAACACCAATCCATTCGACCCGCCGACACCCGCACCGCGTGTGTCACGGCTTATCCTCACTCGTATAACGAGGGTGCGGCGTGACCGCTCGCCTAGCAATCGCTGTCACTGGCATCTCTAAAAACTGAGTGCCTACGGCCACGTGTCACAAAAACCCTTATTTATCGTCACGTCAATGTGCTGTGTTTTTCGTATCGCAGCTTTTAATGGAGCGAACGAATGAAATGTACCGCCCTTCTGCTGCTACTTACCGCCCTGCTGTTGCCCGCCACGCGCACGCTCGCCGAGGAAGCGCCAGCCGTGACCACCGCATATTCCGCTGAGTCACGCACGCTCACAATCAAGCTCGATGGCCAACCGCGCTATCGCTACGTTTTCAACAAAGGCGGCGCGATCAACGGCGTCTACGACCTCGCCATCATGCCAAACCAAAACCTCGTCGGCCAATCCTACAAAGGCGAAACAACCGACCGCGTCATCCAATGGACCTATTGGAACAGCCGATACAACGGCAAACCACACAACAATGGTAGTAAAAGCACCCGCGCAAACGTCACCATGGAGGGCTGCTTCGGCGACGAACAAACCTGCCAAGTTCTCGACACGCCAAAAACCAACAACGACCGCATCCTCGTCTTCCGCTCCCGCATCACAAGCTGGTTTTTTGCTGTCATGGATCGGCACGGCCAACCCGACTTCACCACCACCTCGCGCTACGAAGTTCTCGACGACGGCAGCCTCAAACTCACCCGCATCATCCGCCGCAAACCCTGGCAACTCAAAGACGTCACCGTCACAGACAATAATAAAAAGCAAACTCAACACGACTCGGTTCTGCTCGAATCCATTCGCGTCGAGGGGCAACCTGTCGCGTCCTACCTCGAAGGCTGGACCCCTTTACGCAGCACCCCCCTACCCAAGCAAAAGCACGGCAAAGGCGAATTCAAAACCTTCGGCTACAAATTCCACAAAGCCAAAGACCTCGGCGGCTGGGCCATGGCTTATGGCGACGAGCTCGCCTTCGCCGTCGTCTTCGGACAAAAAGAGCTAGAGAACAACAAACACAAAACCGAAACGGTCTATAACAATTTGCTGCTGGACTATCACAAACTCAACATCCTATTGCCCGCTGTACTTACCGATTGGCCGGACAACGCGACGCTGAAACAGACGTTGGTCTTCGTCTTAGATTCGCCAGAGTTAGCAGAGGATAAAGCCAAGCGATGGGTCAGTGAAGTGCCACCGCCAACGATCACCCCGTAGGGTGGGTGAAGGCTCGGCGCAACCCACCGATATAAGATTGCTGATTGTTCTCGGTGGGTTGCGCAAAGCCTTCACCCAACCTACTGGTCACTTGCTTTTTCGTCATGAATGACGGTCGCATCAACGCGCGGCGAATTCGCATAATCAATATATAGTGCAACGCTCTCATCGGCAGAAAACTGCAGAACCACCTCCATTGAATCGATCATCCTTACAGGGTTGGGAAACATAAACTTCATCGTGTGCTTCTTGCCCACTGGATCTATCCATGAAACGTCAACTGCTGATCCCAATTGCGGCGACCGTGTTACGATCACCTTATTCCCGTTCGGAACGGAATTGCCGAACGAACCGGGATACTCTTTACCAAACATGCTCGCATCAGTTAGCTTTAAGATCGTGTTGTTTTTAACACTGAAAGCAACGTCATAGTTTTGATCTGCTTTTGGTGTACACCCACTGAATAAGCCTGCGAATAGTAACGCAGCAAGGACTAGGTATCGCATATCAGATGACTCCAGAGGTTTATGACCTGAACGTGCAAATACTACTCGCTATAGATAGTTGTTCTCGGCGGGTTGCGCAAAGCCTTCACCCACCCTACGTTTTAATTCCAAACTAGGGATTGTTGTAGATGGTTGAGATTCTCACACGCCTCATCCGTGACAATCACCATATCTTCGATGCGGACGCCGCCGAGGGTTTGGTTGTATAGGCCGGGCTCGATCGTCAAGGCGTCGCCAATGACCAATTCTGGGCCTTTGATATCTAGGAGTGGGGGTTCGTGGACTTCTAGGCCGATGCCGTGGCCGGTGCCGTGGGGCATGGTGGTTGGGTTTTCTTTGGTGGGGAAGCCCATTTTGTAGCCGGCTCGATGGATGACGTCGGCGGTGGCTTTGTGGACGAGTTCGCCGGTGGCGCCGGGGCGGACGACGGCTTGGGCGGCTTCTTTTGCTTCTAAAACCACGGCGTGCATGTTTTTGATTTCGTCGGGGATGTCGCCGTGGACGACGGTTCTGGTGCAGTCGCCGTTGTATTTGGTGAGTCGGTTTTGGGGGAAGATGTCGATGATGACGGGTTGGGATGTATAGATTGGGCCGGTGCCTAGGTTGTGGCAGTCTGCGCCATTTTTGCCTGCGGCGATGATGGATTGCGGGTTGGTGTAGCCGTGCGTGAGGAGGAAGACATCGATGGCTAAGCGAACGGCTTCGGCGGTGAGTTCATCGCCTTCGATGTGGAGTTTGCCGTCTTTGTTTGGTGTTGCTTTGGCGACCATCGTGCAGGCCATCTCGATGGCGCGTTCGGTAGCGTGCTGGGCCTGGCGGAGGTAGGCGATCTCTTCTTCGGTTTTTGTGCGGCGGTCGATGACGCCGAGGTCGGGGTCGTACTCGACGATGATGTTTAGCCGAAGCAGTTCGTCGGCGAAGCTCAGCGGGAGGGTGCGGTCGGCGATGACGCGGTTGCAGCCGGCGCGGAGGACGGCTTGCGCGGTGGCTTGCGCGGTGGCGGTTTCTCGGTCGCCTGACAGGCCCTTATCAGGCGCGAAGTCTTTCGGGCAGGCGACGTCATCGGCGTTCGCTTTTTTGCGGGCGCGATCCATCTCGATGTCGCGGAGGATCAAGAGGCGGTGGGGAGCGGATTCTTGAGGGGGTTCCCAATCCCGCTGAAGCGGGACTGCCGGGTTTGTGACGACTAACGCAGCGGGATCGCCGACGTTGAAACGGATCGCGTGGTAGAGGGATCGGTTGGTCGCGGGGATGCCGGCCATGACGATGGCGGTGCTCGGGTCGGGGGGTGTGATGGGCATGTGATTGGGAGTTGGGGTTTAGGGTTTGGGGATTGGGGGCTAGCGATTCGCTTGCGTGTATCGACAAGCCTATCATGCCGCGTTCCCCATTGAAATGAATAGGTAGCGATGTCAGATCAGAGTGTCATTATTGTTGGCGGCGGCGTGATTGGTGCTTGCTGTGCGTACTACCTGCGGAAGAGCGGGTGGGATGTCACGATTGTTGAGCGCGAGACGTTTGGCGCGGCTTGTTCGCATGGTAATTGCGGGTTGATTTCGCCGAGTCATGCACTGCCTTTGGCGGTGCCAGGGACGATTGCGAAGACGCTGCCGATGATGTTTAAGCGTGATGCGCCGCTGCGTGTAGCACCGCGGTTTGATCCGGTGTTGTGGGCGTGGCTATTGAAGTTCACGATGCGGTGTAAGGAAGCGCCGATGCTCGAAGCGGCGGCGGGTCGACACGCGCTGTTGCAATCTTCGGTCACGCTCTATCGCGACTTACTAGCGGACGAACAGATCGACTGCGAGTGGGAAGACCGCGGCGCGTATTTCATCTATCAGACCGAAGCGGGAATGAATAGCTACGTCAAGAGCGATAAGTGGCTGCAACAGTTTGGCCTGGGCGCGAAACGGATCACCGGCGAAGAACTGGAGTCCAATGAGCCCGCACTGAAGCCGGGCACGACGGCGGGCGCATGGTTTTATGAGATGGATGCGCACCTTCGGCCAGACAAACTGATGCAGGGGCTTAAGGCGAAGCTCGAAGCGATGGGCGTCAAGATCCTTGAGGGCACGAGCATCACGGGTTTCGCAAAAGAGAACGGCGAGGCGGTGTCGCTACAAACGTCTGCTGGCGAGATGTCCGCGGACAAGTATGTGCTTGCGATGGGAGCGTGGACGCCGAAGCTCAATGAGTGGATCGGCGCGAAGGTTCCGATCCAGCCAGGCAAGGGTTATTCGATCACGTATCCGCGGCCGAAGAACTGTCCGACCGCCCCGCTTGCGTTCATGGAGCAGAAGGTGATCGCGACGCCTTTCAGCACGGGTTATCGACTGGGCTCCACGATGGAGTTCGCGGGCTACGACAGTACGATCAATAAGGAACGCTTGGGCGCGCTCAAACGCGGCGCGTCGTTGTATCTTCACGAGCCGTACTGCGAGCCCGAGGAAGAGCAGTGGTACGGCTGGCGGCCGATGACTTATGACGGCAAGCCAGTGATCGACACTAGCCCAGCGATGAGCAACGTCACCGTCGCGGCAGGCCACAACATGCTCGGGCTATCGATGGGCTCGGCGACGGGTAAGCTCGTCGATGAGATGCTCAGCGAAGGCGAACCGCATATTGATTTGAAGCAATTTGCGATTGATCGGTTTTAAGAGAGCTTTCATACCCCACCGCGTGCCCCCAAGCGGGCAAGCAGTGGGCTTCTTGTGCTTCTTCAGTTAATTATAGTTTCGCGATTAAGTGTCTCACCGCTTCTGCGATAGAACAGTAAGTCACATCGAAAACGATATCGGCAACCTCGCGATAGACGGGGTCGCGTTGTGCGAGGACCTCTTCAACCTCGGCGGCAGGATCACTGTTGCCGGTAAGGGAGGGTCGCTCGGTGGCGGTGGTTGCGTCCGATGCGATGCGCTTGGCGAGGACGTCTGCTGAGCAGCTCAGGTAGATGCGTGTCGCGTTCTCCGCGGAGGTGACGGCGGCCTTGCCTGCGTCGGTCGTGAGGGTCCCTCCGCCAAGCGCGATGACCTGATTTTCTTTTGCTAGCAGGTGTCCAGCGGACTCGGCCTCGGCTTGTCGGAAGACGGCTTCGCCATGCTCGGCCCATATGTCTGCGATGGTCTGGTTGTTGAAGCGCTGGCGTGTGGCGTCGTCCAGATCGACGAAATCTTTCCAGAGTTCGACAGCGAGTTGCTTGCCGATGGAGGTCTTGCCGGACCCGCGGTAGCCGAGG
>JBGCDC010000081.1:0-3054 GCA_045105055.1 Phycisphaeraceae bacterium
ACCACGATTGAAGCGTGCAATTGCGTTGAAACCCCTCACTTCCCAATCATCTGGTCCCCCTATTGGACCCAGCTTGGTCCGGTCACACTACCCCAGCCCAAGGGCCACGCCAGACGGCCGGAGCGCCCGACCCACTGGGTACGCAAGCGGTGGCCGGCAGGAAGCCGAACCATCCGATCCTTACCACCACGGACGTGACCAACCGCCCCAGCTTGGGGCTAACACCAGCGGAGTGCTGAATGTCCAGCCGAAATAATGCCATCCTCGAACGTTTCTACACCTGCCTGATCTCCGGCGACCGCCAAGGCGCCCGCGAGGTCATGGATGAGGTCTTCACCGCCGACTGCCCGGCAACGACGGTCGCCAGCAACCTCATCTGGCCGACCCTCGATGCCCTGCAGACCATGCGACGCAACGATCAAATCACCAAGCTGGCGTACAACTACGCCACTCGCCTGATGCGGTCGATCACCGACCAACTCCAGATGCGTTACGAACAACGCGAATCACGCAATGTGAAGTGCCTGGTCGTCTGTGGTGCGGAAGAGTCCGAAGAGCTCGCCGGCCAGCTCGCCTCTGACCTCCTCGAAGCCGACGGCTACACCGTCTACTTCACCGGCGGCGGGATCAGCAACGACGAGATCGTCGCCCAGCTCGGCGAGAATAAACTCGACAAGCTCATCATCTTCGGGGCCATCCCCGCGACCGTCCCCGCAACCCGCCAGCTCATCGACTACCTGCACGACATCGGCTCATGCCCGAACCTGCAGATCATCGTCGGCGGCGGCATCTTCAACCGGGCCGACGGACTGGCCGAGGAAATCGGTGCTGACCTCTGGGCCAACGACCCGATCGAACTGGTCCAGAAAATGAGTGCCGCATCGGACCGCCGCATGGGTGCCGACCAACGCACTGTCGGGCGACGCCGCGCCCAGCAGAAACGCAAAAACAAAGCCGCTGCATAAGCAACCCCCAACTGCCCTCTCCAACAGCGGTATCACTCCCGGGTGATGCCGCTGTTTTTAAATGCATAAAACCGCAAACGGAAGCGATATACTTTCACCATGCTTGACCCCGTCTTATTCCAACGCACGATCGAACACTACCTCGCGCCGATCCTTCCGTATCTGCAGGACACGCAGATCGCGGAGGTGATGATCAATAACTACGAAGAGATCTATATTGAGAAGCAAGGCAAGCTGCACAAGACCGATGCGAAGTTCAAAGACATCGAGGCCTATGAAGCAGCGGTCAATAACATCCTTCAGTTCACCGGCAAGTCGATCGCCGATGGAGATGTCCTCGTCGATACCCGCCTGCCCGACGGCTCGCGTGTTCACGTGGCGAAAGAGCCTTGTGCCCGTTTCGGCATGGCCATGACGATTCGTAAGTTCGCCAAGACGATGCTCGACATCGATTGGCTAACGCACTTGGGCTCGATCACGCCGGCCGCGGCGGAGTACATGCGCATCGCGGTGAATAACGAGCAGAACACCCTCGTTGCCGGCGGCACGTCGTCGGGCAAGACCTCGCTGCTCAACGCACTGTCCGCCTATATCCCCGAGGGCCAGCGCATTGTCACGATCGAGGACTCGGCCGAGCTTCAGCTTCAACAGGAGCACCTGATCTCGATGGAGAGCCGATCGGCCGACCAGTTCGGACGCGGCGCGGTGAAGATTCGTCAGCTGTTTAAGTCGTCGCTAAGGCTCCGTCCCGACCGCATCATCATCGGCGAAGTCCGCGGCGAAGAGGCGCTCGACATGATCCAGGCCATGACCTCCGGCCACGGCGGATCGATGGGCACACTCCACGCCAACAACGCCTTCGACACACTCAACCGACTTGAAACCATGGCTCTCATGAGCGAGGTCGAGTTGCCCTTGAGCGCGTTGCGTAGCCAGATCAGCTCGGCTATCGATGTCGTGATCCACCTCGTGCGACAGGTCGGCGGCTTTAGACAGGTCACGCAGATCGCTGAGGTCCTACCCATGGAAGGCGGCGAGCACTACAAGCTGCGCGACATCTTTAAGCTCGAATCCGCACTTGATGAAGACGGGCACAAGACGATGCACCTCAAGGCGACCGGCGAGCGATCCACCATGGCCGGCCACCTCAAGACCGCGACCGAGGAGATGGTCACGCCGTTGACCGAGGCGATTTTTGCGAGTGACTAATGTCCTTAGGTGGCGCGGGCTTCCAGCCTGCTATCGCGGCGCAGCCGTGAAAAGGTGATTTTTGGGCTGCGCCCAATCGGCGGGCAAGATGCCCGCCCCACCTTCTGACACACGCGATCCAATGAAACGGCCGGCGTATCCATCCTACGAATGGATTATCCCTTAAAAAACAAGCAATAATGATCTGGACGCGGCGTTGATCCGATACTAGACTTGACTACCGATGAAGCATTTTTACACCGCCATCCAGAACCTCGTGCCCCAGCGTTTGCGTGACGATCAGGGCGCGACGATGTTGGAGTGGTGCTTGCTTTTGGCGGCGGTTGTGATCCCTGCGTGGGTGATTATCCGCATGGGCCTTGCAACCTTAGCGGGCCACTACGGCCTCGTCACGACCATCAATCAGATGCCTTTCCCCTGATCTATTTTTAGTCGGCTGATGCAATGCCGATTTACTTGAAGCGTTGAACCTTTAACAACACAACCCCAGAAGCCGAACGTTTTCACTCGGCAAGGAGACCCGATATGACCAAGATGCTAAGCAACATGAAACAAGCTGCACTGGAACTTTGGAATGATGACCAAGGTGCCGAAGGCCTAGAGAAAGTTCTGATCATCGCAGCGATCGCCCTGCCATTGCTCGCGGTGCTGCTGTTCTTCTCTGGCGAACTCCGCGAATGGGTCCAGCGAAACTGGGAGTCTGTCAACGACACTTCCCAAGACGGCAACGATGTTGATGACAACCCGTTCTGATCCGGCAGGCCTAGGCCTGTTGCGACAGACGACCGCTTATTCCCCGCGCTAACCCGCGGGGCTTTTTTTGGGGGAGCGGTGCGCATCATCAGCAACGTATGAAATAGCCGGCGTCCGTAGGCCGCCG
>JBGCDC010000082.1:0-12038 GCA_045105055.1 Phycisphaeraceae bacterium
TTCACGGCTGTCGGGCTCTTGCTTGCTTTATTGCTCAGCGGCCCCGGGCAGGCGGGCACGGGTGCGGGCGTGATTGAGTCGGCGCTTTGGTTTACGCTCTGGTCGTTCGCGGGCCTGCTCGTGCTGCCGACGCTTTCGCGCGACGCGGTTTATCAGATCGATCAGCAACTCATCGCAGACGGAATCGCGCCTGAGCGTCTTGATCATCTCACCGCCGCCTTAGATCAGATGCAGGATGGCGAGCCGGTTCGGCCGGGCTGGGTCGAAGCGATTTTCCACCCGGTCCCCAGCGTCACCAAACGCCAGAGCCGAGGCCGCGCGGGCCGGCTTGCCTTCTGGGACATCGCGCGTACATCCGTCTATCTCGGCATCGGGGCCGGGAGCCTGCTCACACGCTCGGTTCACTGCAACGTCGGCCGACCTGCGCTCTGGGTCTGGCTGCCCACCGATTGATCACATGGACAGCAATACCCCATCAAACACACTGCTCTGGTTTCGTCGCAACCTCAGGGTCGACGACCAGCCACTCTTCGATGGTCTGGCGGGACCGGCTATCGGTGTCTGGGTGCTCGATCCACGCGAACTGCTCGCGGACGATGCGCTAGCGTTCCCGCGCTGCGGCGACCACCGGCTCCGTTTCCTGCTGGAATCCGTCGCGGACCTGAGACGATCGATGCGCGAGCTTGGGACCGAGCTGATTGTGCGCGTCGGCGAACCGGAGAGCGTGCTGCCCGAGGTCGCCAAGCACCTAGGCGCGACAAACTTACGCTTCGTGCGCGAACCCGGGACCGAGGAACGCAGGGTCGAGAAGCAGTTGCTGGTAGCCTCGGCAAAACAACCACAATTAACCGAAGTGCAGGCCCTCCCGCCCGAGACGTTGTTTGATCTTCAAGAGCCCCTAAGCCATGCACGCGAGCTCCCCGAGGTGTTTAGCAAATGGCGGCGGCATTGCGAAAAGAAGCTCGAACTAGTGTCACCAATCAACAAGCCGGATTCGATAGAGCCCGTTCGGTCGGACATCGACCCTGGCCAGATTCCTTCGCTTTCAAGCTTGGGGCGGCAGGAGCCGCTTGACGATCCGCGGGCTGTGCTAAGGTTCGAGGGCGGCGAGCGGGCGGGCGCCGAGCGTGTGCAGTCCTGGATCTTCGAGGGCGATCATCTTCGCCGTTACAAAGAGACGCGAAATGGCTTGATCGGCGAGTCGTACTCTTCCAAATTTTCGCCATGGCTGGCGCTGGGATGCCTGTCGCCCCGACGGATCGCTGAGCAGACGCTTGCGTACGAACAGCAACGCGTGCAGAACGATTCGACCTATTGGCTACGCTTCGAGCTGATGTGGCGTCAATACTTTGGCTTCTATCTTTTCAAGCATGGCCGAGCGTTGTTCCAAGCATCCGGTCCACAGCGAGTTGAGCTTGAATGGTCGCAAGATGCCGATCGCTTTCAAGCCTGGTGCGAAGGGCGAACGGGAATCGACTTTGTCGACGCCAATATGCGTGAGCTCGTCTTGACCGGTTTTATGAGCAATCGCGGCAGACAGAACGTCGCAAGCTTCCTCACCAAGAATCTAGGCATCGATTGGCGATGGGGTGCACGCTGGTTCGAATCCTGTCTGATCGATTACTGCCCCGCAGCGAACTGGGGGAACTGGGCCTACAGCGCCGGCGTCGGTGCGGACCCACGCGGCTTCCGTGGCTTTGATGTCGTCTCACAAGCTCGGCGGTACGACCCCGACGGCAAATACGCTGAGTGCTGGCTAAGCGATCGCAGCGAACGAATACAGCCACTGGTCAACCCATCAGATTCCTTGGCCGAGGCAGAGACACGCTGGCGGGCCGCGACAAGGTGATTCATTTTCCAGCGACCCCGGGCGTGTGGTCAAGCCTGTACCAACAAGAATTAATCGACGCATCGACGCATCGGCGCGATCTCACGTGTACGCGAACAAGGCATACCAGCACTTTAATAAACCGGAAAGTGGTGTTAGCTCTGTACTTCCCGGTCAGAGTGCCGGGAAGAATACAAAGTCAACAAAGAGAAATCGGGGCGGCCAGATTTGAACTGACGACTTCCTGCTCCCAAAGCAGGCGCTCTACCAAGCTGAGCTACGCCCCGTGCTGGATCGATAGTTTAGCAAGGTCGTCGGCCTTGCGTACTCTTACTGACCCCTCTCATGCGAGTTTTTATTTGATCGACAGGTTTTTGAGAGATTCGGGCCTTTTAGAGCGATCCGCTCAATGCGGCTTGACCGCTTGGGGTTTCTTGGGCTTTTCGTCTGTCTATAGGCCCAAAGAAAAACCCCCGCCTTGCGACGGGGGCTGCTGATCGATGATTGATTGCCGAGGGGGCTTACTTCGCGATGCGGTATCGACCGTCGGGGTTGTGCAGGAAGTAGAAGTCGTAAGGCGAGAGCGGGGGCAGCTCGTAGTAGGTGTTGCCGTTGCCGTCGGTGACGACCTTCTCGACGCTAGGCGTGCGGAAGAGTTCTTCCTGCGTCAGGGCTTGGGGCAGCGCTGCGGCCATCGCCTCGGTTTGCTCGGGCGTGTCGGCCTCGAAGAAGAACATCGGCATCACACGCGAGGTCGGCGCGGTGACGAGCGCGGTCTCGCGGATTTCTTCGACGACGTTGTTGACCCACTTGAGTTCCTTGGCTTTGTCGCCGAACTCGGCCCAGTCGCCGTCCGAGTTGTTTTCGTACATGAGTTCGGTGAGCTCGTCGTAGGTGACGCCCATCTTTTTAGCGACGGGGTTGGCGAGCCGCTTGGCCCACTCGAAGCCTTCTTCGAGCGATTCTTTTTGCTGGGTCAGGTTGCCACGCATGCCCGAGGACATCTGGTGGTGGAGGATGACCGCGTTGGGGTAGGTGTAGGAGTGCTCGGCGAGGGTCGTGATGACCGCGGCCATGGACGCGGCGTATTGTTTGACGACGACGTGGACGGGTGCCTTGGAGTTCTGCATCGCGGTGACGATGGCGTAGCCTTCCATGACCGAGCCGCCGGGGCACTTGTCGATGACGATGAAGATGGGTGCTTCGTCGTTGAGGTTGTTGAAGTAGTGCAGCCGTTCGGTGACGAAGTCGGCGGTGCCGTTGCCGATCGAGTTATTCAGTGGGATGCGTCGGTCGGAGATGGTGAGGACGCCGTCCTTGAGCGGTTGTGCGGGGTACTGCATCTCGTCTTTGTCGATGCCTGCGGCGTTGCGCTTGGTCTGGATGAGCATGAGCTCGGCTTGGTAGGCACCGGCTTTTGCGGCAAGCTTGGCGTTGGTCGCGGCAAGCTCAGCGGTTTCGGCTTGGTTCTTGAGCTGAGCGATCTGCATCTTCGTTTGCATCTGCTGCATCTGCTGCTGCATCGCCTGCATCTCGCGGGACATCTCAGCGAGACGTAGCGACGCGAGGAAGTCGGCCTGCTGCTTCTCGAGCTTGGCTTCGGCGTGTGCTTCCTGCTGCTTGGTATTCAGGAGCGATAGCTCGGCTTCGATGCGCTGCTTCTGTTCCTTGAGCGGGGCGAGCTCGGCGGCGAGGCGTGCGGAACGCATCTTGGCCTCGTGCTGGAGCTTCTTCAGCTCTTTTTCGTCCGCTTCTTTAGCGAGCTCTTCGGGGGTTTTTTCTTCTTCCTCTTCTACTTCTTCTTCAACCTTTTCAACGGTCTCTTTCGTTTCCTCGGCTGTTTCTGTGGCCTCTGCTTCAACCGCGACAGCGGTAGGCTCTTCTTCAACGGCTTGAGCTTGGGCACAAGCGGTCATCGGCAAACCCAACGCAGCGATCAGTGCGGCGGCGGGGAACAGTCGGGACAATCCGGTACGGGATGGGGTCATGGCTAGGGTCCTGTGGAGGGGGCAAAAGTTCTACGGCTCGTGAGTCGAGCTTTTCATACGCGGGATCGGCCGCGCAGGTTTGCGATTCTAGGCAGTTCGATCCGGAATCCGCTTAGGCGGACCAATCGACTGGCTGGGTGATACGTGCCTCTTGGATCACGGTCTCTTGGAACGTGATCCCGCCCCGCTTGGCGAGGAAGATGCCCATGGCGATGGCGCAGGCGAAGACGACGCCTAGGGCGATGGTCCCGGTGAGGCTGCCGGTGGAGGCTTCGGATCGGCCGGCGAGGGGGTGTCGGGCGCGTCGGATTTTGCCACGCGCGGCGGTGCCGTTGACGACAGCGATCATGGAGAGGACAGCACCGATGCAAAGCAGGCCGATGGTGATGATCCCGAGGGTGACGAGCAGGCTCTGGTCCTTGCCGTTGGCCATGGCAATGATCATGAGGACGAGGCCGGCGGCGGTGAAGACGCAGGCGGTGATACCCATGGCCATGGAGGCCTGTGCACCCTTAGCCATGCGTCGTGGGCCGCGTGGCTCGTCTTCGTAGTCGTCGCGCGGCTGTGAGCGGGACGACGAGCGCGGGGTGGGCGCGAAGTCGCCGCCACTGGCAGCGCTGGCTAGGGCGTCGAGGTCGTCTGCTTCATCAGCGATGGGGCTCATCGTTGTGGTGGAGCCGGTCGGCTGGGGTAGCTCGATTTCGTCCTCGCCTGGGACGATCACGAAGAGCCGCTTGCATGATTTACAGCGGGCCTGCTTGCCGAGCATCTTGTCGGGCAGTTGGTATTGGGCGCCGCAATGGGTGCAACTAGAGATCAAGGCAGGCTCCGTCTAGTGGTCCTGGAAGCGACACATCATAAGGTTTGTGAGCGTCGCGTCTAGGGGGGATCGTGCACGGGCCGATCACCCCCGCCGCTCAAGCCACGCCAACTGCTCGATCGTCCCGCCCTTGGCCCCACGGATCGGGCTGTCACACCAGCCCAGCACGCTCAGTCCGAGCGACTCGTCCGACGCGATCTCGTCCAGCACCCGCTGGGTGATCACGTGCGATTCGTCGAGCGTCAACGCCTCGGGCTTGGGCTGTATTTTGCCCTTATGCTTGCCCTTGCGCGTCGGTGTATCGCGGGGCTGCTCGTAGTGCGGCTTCACCAGCGTGATGATCTTCCCGCTCGGCTTGAGCCAACGCAGCGCCGCGGCGAGGGCCTTGTCCTGCTTGGTCCAGCCCAGATCGATCGTGACGATGTCTACGCCCTCGGCAGAGACAGCTTCAGCGGCCGGGTCGCTCACCCAGGGCGGCTGCACATGCATTGCGTTAGACCGCTCCATGACGACCACGCGTTCGTCTTGCCGCAATCCGTAGTCGAGTACGCCGTAGCCCGTGTCCACCGCGTAGACCTTCGCCGCCCCGCGATGAAGCATGCAGGACACGAATCCACCGGTCGAGCTGCCTAGGTCTACGCCGACCTTGCCTACGGCGTCGATGCCCGACGCCGCGAGTGCCGCGTCGAGTTTAAGTCCGCCGCGCGAGGCGAAGGGGTGTTCGTCGAGGGTGTAGCCGCCGGCGGGTTGTAAAGGCACATCAGTCACGCCGACATGATAAACCCCCACGAAGCCCACTGATCCGATCAGCGGGCCACCCAGCCATGCAATCGCTGGCCTTCGCGTTTATCCTATCTATCCATCTCATCCGTTACGGATACAAAGGCCTGCACCATGAGCGATAACAAAGTTGAACAAGACCGCGCGCTACTAAGCTCCGTCAAAGGCAAGGGACTACTACCCAAGCTCGGCGTCTTCTCCAAACTCTCCGGCCCCGGCTGGCTCCAATCCGCCATCACCCTCGGCGGCGGCTCGCTCGCAGGCTCGCTCTACATCGGCGTCATCGGCGGCTACGACATGCTCTGGCTCCAGCCCATGATGATGATCCTCGGCATCATCATGCTCTCCGCCATCGCCTATGTCACCCTCTCTACCGGCGAAAAACCCTTCCACGCCATCAACAAACACGTCAACCCCGTCCTAGGTTGGGGTTGGCTCGGCGCCGCCATGATCGCCAACCTTGTCTGGGCGATGCCGCAATTCTCGCTCGGCACCGCGGCGATGCAGCAAAACCTCGGCCTCAACCTCTCCGATGAGATGTGTACCGTCATCCTCTTCATCATCGCAGGCGTCGTCATCTGGTTCTATGACGCGGGCGGCTGGGGCATCAAGCTCTTTGAAATCCTCCTTAAAATCCTCGTCGCCTTCATCGTGCTCGCGTTCTTCGGCGTCGTCTTCGCCATCGGCATGTCCGGCGAACTCAATTACGCAGCAGTCCTAGGCGGTTTCGTCCCCGACTTCTCCCTGCTCTCGCAACCCGCTGAAGGTCTGCGACCTTATATCGATGCTTCATCGAATCCCGAGTACTGGACCAAGGAAGTCGTGAGCATCCAGAAGAACACGATGATCGCTGCCGCCGCGACTGCTGTCGGCATCAATATGACCTTCCTCTTGCCCTACTCCATGCTCCGCAAGGGTTGGGACAAGACCTTCCGCGGCCTAGCGACCTTCGACCTGTCCACGGGTTTGTTCATCCCGTTCCTGCTCGCCACAAGCTGCGTCGTCATCGCTGCTGCCAGCCAGTTCCATGCACAAGCACCGGATATCGATGAGAACACCACCGCCGTGATGATGGAAGGTGCTGCTCGTGCGAACCTTGACAAGATGGTCGCCTCAACTCACGGTGACGAGATGACGGCACTCGAGGAACGTCATGCAGATTTCCAGATGATGATCCAAGAAAACAGGCAAAGATTTGAGGTGACCCTCACGGAGGAAGAACTCGCCGCTAAAGCCAAAGAGGACCGCACGCTCGGCATCGGCCCGAGCCCCTTAGACAGCCTGGTCGATGCAAACGCCAACCTCGCTGACAAGCAACTCGCCGTCATGGTCATCAAGCGTGACGCGGGCGCGCTCGCGGGCTCACTCGAAAAAGTCACCGGCAACAAAACCATCGCACAGACCGTCTTCGGCCTCGGCGTCGTCGGCATGGCGATCTCCACCATCATCATCCTCATGCTCATCAACGGCTTCACCTTCACCGAAGCGCTCGGCGTCAAGACCTCCGGCCCCATGCACCGCGTCGGGTCCTACCTCCCCGCCTTCACCGGTGCCTTCGGCTTCCTGTTCCTCTGGTCCGCTATCCCCGAAGCGAAGTTCTGGCTCGCCGTGCCGACCAGTCGCGTGGGCATGATCCTGCTACCCGTTGCCTACCTCACGTTCTTCATGATGATGAACAACAAGAAACTCATGGGCGACAACATCCTCCAAGGCGGCAAGCGAATCCTCGCCAACATCGTCATGGTCGCCGCGATCATCGTCGCCACCATCGGCTGCGGCATCTCGCTATGGGAAACCAACATGAACTTCCCCGGCACCGAGACCTCCGTCCGCCCGTACCTCATGGGCCTGGTCGGCGCGTTCGTCGCACTCGCCGCCGTCGTGCAAGTCGTCCGCATGGGCAAGAAGACCGCGTAACCCGAGCGAAAAAACCTAAACCCAAAAAAGAAGCCCACGCTTTCTAAGCGTGGGCTTTTTCTATCTCATCGATAACTGTTGAACTCACCCCTTCGCCGCACGAGCGCCGCGCTTACGCATCGCTTCTCGCAACACACGCTTACGCATCCGCAGGAACTTCGGCGTGCATTCGACCAGCTCGTCTTCTTCAATGTACTCAAGCATCGCTTCGAGCGATAGCTCGCGTGCGGGCTTCACACGTGTCGCATCATCGGCGCCCGACGAGCGAACGTTGCTGTGCTTCTTGTTGATGACGACGTTGACGGTGATGTCGTTGTCTTTGCAGTGCTCGCCGACGATTTGGCCTTCGTAGACAAGGTCGCCGGGCTTGCTGAAGAAGATACCGCGGTCGTACAAACGGTCCAGCGAGTAAGGCACGACTTGGCCCGGGTCGGACGCGATCATCACGCCCGCCGGACGCGACGGCACATCGCCACGCATCGGCTCGTAGTGGAGCAAGTTGTGGTGCATGACCGCTCGGCCTTGCGTCGCGGTCAACATCCGCGTCCTAAGACCAATCAAGCCACGCGCAGGAATCGTAAATTCCATGTGGATGTAGTCGCCCGCGCCGGCCTTGGGGTCCATGCTGACGATCTCGGCCTTACGGTTCATGACTAGGGCCATGACATCGTTTTGGCACTCGCTCGGGCAGTCGACGACGAGTTGTTCGATCGGCTCGCAGAGCTTGCCCGCGTGTTCTTCGCCCTCGGCAGGCCGCTTGAGGATCACCTCGGGCTTACCGACTTGTAGCTCGTAACCTTCGCGGCGCATCGTCTCGATCAGCACACCAAGGTGCATCAGGCCCCGGCCCGACACGCGGTACGCCTCGCCGGTCTCGTCACGCTCAACACGCAACGCGACGTTGGACTGTAGCTCACGCTGCAAGCGGTCCCACACCTGACGCGACGTGACGAAGTCGCCATCTTGCCCGCAGAACGGCGAGTCATTGACGCGGAAGGTCATGGTCAGCGTCGGGTCATCGATGGTGACCGCGGTCAGTGCCTCGGGACGATCCGGGCAGGCGATCGTGTCGCCGATGTCGATCGGGTCCAAGCCGGTTACGGCACAGATATCCCCGGCCGAGACCTCGTTGGTTTCTTTACGTGCCAGGCCGTCGAAGTTTTCGAGCTTAACGACGCGCTGCATCGAGCCTTCGCCCGCACGGTTGATGACAGTGACTTTCTGCCCCGCGGTGATCCGGCCCGCAGTGACACGGCCAACCGCGATTCGGCCGACGTATTCGCTGTACACGATCGTCGTGACCTGGAGTTGTAGCGGCGCTGCGAGTGCTTCCATCCGCGACTTAAAGCCAGCGGCGGTACCGCGAGCCGAGCCCTCGGCGTAGGGCGCCGGGACGTGCTTGAGGATCGCCTCATAAAGGTCGAACATGTTCGTGGGTTGATCGTCGGTATCGATTTTCGATTGGTCCGCCGTCGCCCAGCCGTTCTTCGCACTGGCGTAGATGACGGGGAAGTCGAGCGCGTCGTCGGGTGCATCGAGTGAGCCGAGCAGGTCGAAGACTTCGTTGACGACGTCGTCGGGCCGAGCGTTGGGCTTGTCGATTTTGTTGACAACGACGACGGGCTTTAGGCCGATCGACAAGGCTTTTTGCAGGACGAAGCGCGTCTGCGGCATCGGGCCTTCGAACGAGTCGACGACCAGCAAACAGCCGTCGGCCATGTTGAGCACGCGCTCGACTTCGCCACCGAAGTCCGCGTGGCCCGGCGTGTCGATCAAGTTAATGCGGTAGTCCGCCCCGTCGCTGTGGCGATACGTGATCGCACAGTTCTTCGCGGTGATCGTGATGCCACGCTCGCGTTCGAGGTCGCCGGTGTCCATGACCAGGTTGTGCTGACCGCCGGCCAGCTTGTTGAGATCTTCCTCGCGGAACATACCGGACTGATAAAGCAGTTGGTCGGTAAGGGTGGTCTTGCCATGGTCAACGTGGGCAATGACAGCAACATTTCGTAACGGCGAATCGGGCATGGTGGGCTCAGGGGCAAAGCGTCGGTCGACGCGGGGTGGGGTTCCGGGAGATTCCGGCGGGAGGCCAAGCGGGAGATTGTACTTCACTCACCCGCGTCTCGCCCCGACCCCGGTGGCTCTTCCGTGACCGTACGTGTCCAGCGGGACCAGAGCTTGGCCGATTGGTCCTCGTAACTTGATTGCAGCAGTTTGATCCCAGTTCCCGGGAAAACGTCCCCGGGCAAGGCCTCCGTCGTAAAACCCGAAAGATCGATTCGTACCGTCCCACTACGCTGCACCGCTAACAGCGTCAGCGTGCCCCAAGGGTCGGATTTCGTGTCCCAATCGTTCCAAAAAGTGTGCGAAGGATCCTCAGCAGACACGTCGATATACACAATCCCACGCGAGCGAAATGTCTGCCCGCTTCTAGCCGGAATGATTTGCAGCATATTGATTGCTGACAACGAGTCGTTTCGTGATTGACACCCAATCGCGCCCAATAGCGTCAGGACAATCAGAGAGGTCAAGACTGCATTGGTCATGTTTTCATTCTATTAAAGAAGATCGCCAGACCAAACCATCTTCGTTAAACTACTCCGCTAAACCTGCACCCAACCCTACAAACAAGCCACAAACGAGCCCAATCATGACCACTCCCCTCCAAGGCAACGCCGTCATCGGACAGTCCGGCGGACCCACCGCTGTCATCAATCAATCCGCCGTCGGCGTCGTCGAGGGCCTCCGTGCCGCGAACTTTGCTGGCAAGATCTACGGTGCACGACACGCGGTCGACGGCATGATGTCCGGCGACTTCATCGACCTCACCGACTGGCCACAAGACCGACTCGACCGCCTCGCGGGCACCCCGTCGTCGGGCCTAGGCTCGTCCCGAAGCAAGCCCAAGGAAAAAGACGTCCGTGCCATGACCAAGTGGTTCGAAGACCACAACATCCGCTACTTCTTCTACATCGGCGGCAACGACTCGTCCGACACCTGCCGAATCGTCAGCGAAGTCGCTGCGGCAGACAACTACGAGATGCACGCCTTCCACATCCCCAAGACCGTGGACAACGACCTGGTCCTCAACGACCACACGCCCGGCTGGGGCTCCGCCGCCAAGTTCGTCGCGCAGGCCTTCATGGGTGACGACCTCGACAACCAGGCCCTCCCCGGCATCAAGATCAACGTCGTCATGGGCCGACACGCCGGCTTCCTCACCGCCGCATCCGTCCTCGGCCGCCGCCCCGGCACGAACGACGGGCCGCACCTGGTCTATGTCCCCGAAGCCGACTTTGATGCAGACCAATTCGTTAAAGATGTCGCAGGCGTCTACGACCGTATCGGCCGATGCGTCGTCGCGGTCAGCGAAGGCATCCACGACGCCGACGGCACCGCCATGGCCGAGAAACTCGCCGAGATGCAAGGCCACCGCGTCGAGCGAGACGCCCACGGCAACGTCCAACTCTCCGGCAGCGGCGCACTCGCCGATTTCCTTGCTCAGGCAGTGAAAGACTACATGGGCCGCCGCACCCGTGTCCGCGCCGACACCTATGGCTACTTGCAGCGATCCTTCGCCGGCCTCGTCAGCGAAAACGACGCCATCGAGGCCCGCGCCGCAGGCCACAAAGCCGCAACCCTCGCCACCTCCGGCGTCCGTGCAGGCTCCATCGCCATCCAACGCGTCCCCGCCGACGAATACAAAGTCGAGTACAACCGCATCGAACTCTCCGACGTCGCCGCCAAGACCCGCCACCTCCCCCAGGAGTGGATCGTCAACGGCAACGACATCAGCGACGACTTCGTGAAATACGCCGCCCCCATCGTCGGCCAGCTCCCCATCACCGAACGCGTTGACGGCTGGTAAACCGCGCCCCAATCACATACACATAAAAAAAGCCCGGCAACTCGCCGGGCTTTTTATCGCGCACAAGAACACTGCGACGTGACACAGAACGTTTAGATCACGGCCTTTCAATGACAAGGTAAATCCGCCCCCTGCGCACCATCGGCACACCCCTCTCCCCGCGTTTTTCCCCTCAAGCCCACTGCGTTGCGACAGCGATGCTGCGGGATACGCTTCAAGCGATCTCGCCAAGTACCAGACGCTTCGCTATCGCTCAGCGTCGGCGTCCCGCACCACCCCGAGCCTCACCCCTCTAGCCTCAAGCCTTCCTTAACACGCCGACTCACCACCCCGCGCGCACAAACGCGAAAGCGACGCACATCCCGCAACGCACGCCAACGCATCCACATGTCACGAACACCCCCGCTCCCCGTTTACCTGCACCGCATGCGCTTCCAATCCGGGTGCCACACAACTGCCTAGGCAAGCTGTGTGCGAATCGTCATTGATGTGTCTTGCCCCGTTTGCACAAAGCGGCCTACGGCACGCGATGTGGCACCCGACTCCAAAAACGCCTCCCGACCCCTTATTCCCCCTGACCCCTTATTCCCCCTGTATCGATCACCACGCCACGTCAAGGTCCGTGTTCTGGGTGTCCCATTCTTTATGCCACAGCAACGTATCGAGATCGTTAACGCGGACTGATTCGGCGTGCCCATCTGCGAATGAGATGTTGTTGGTGTCGCCAGGGTGTCGGCGCATCTGCCACTGGCTGATCCCGGTACCGGGTGAAAGTGCCCAAGGGTTATCTGGGTCCGTTGCCGGCGTATCCGTCTCTTGATTAAAGCCGTCGCGCCA
>JBGCDC010000083.1:0-2141 GCA_045105055.1 Phycisphaeraceae bacterium
GCCCCGAAGGCGGTGACCGCGGCGGCACCATCGTCACTCAAGGCACCCCCGAGACCATCGCAGACTGCAAAGACAGCTACACCGGGCAGTATCTGCGTGAGCACCTACCCGCACTGGTTTGAGGTGGATTCTCTGGTCAACTATCATGCCTACTCGCCCACCAAGGAACTCCCATGCCCGGCACCATTACTTGCAGCCTGATCACGCCCGAACAAGAAGTCTTCGAAAAAGAGGCTTCGTACATCGACCTCCCGGCCCACGACGGCCAGATGGGGTTCATGGCGAATCGTGCGCCGCTGCTGGTCAAGCTCGGTGAGGGTTTATTGACCGTCACGTGCTCGGGCGAAGAGATCAAGGTCCAGATCAGCGGCGGGTTTGCTCAGATGAAGGGCAATAAGCTGGCGATTCTGACGGATAAGGCCGGGGAACTGGGCTGATTGCGTCCGGTAGGACGGGCTTGGAGAGCGAGCTAAGATACAGTCGATAAAGTTCGGGCGGTTGTGTACGTGCGCGACCCTCGGCAGGCGAGAGGCCTGCCCCACCGAGCTGCTTAAGCGGTGTGCCTAAGGATGGGCCCGATGCGATCGACGGTTCGAGATTTATTGCCGAGCATGTTTCACCGCCGCCTGCTGCTGCTGGCCGGGGCGATGCTGTTAGTGTTGGCCGTGCTTGGCACGCAGATGACGATGCTAGCGACTGGGGAGACCCACCAGGATGCACGCGAGACGGCTGAGTCGAAGCTGCAGCGCCAGCAGGTCATCCAGACCAAACGCGGCGCGATTGTGGATCGCAACGGCTTAGTGTTGGCAGAGGACAAGCCAGGCTGGGAACTGGCGATTCACTTTGATCTGCTGACGGGTAAGTGGGGATACAAGAACGCCTACGCGGATGCGTCGCGCGACAAGCTGGCGTGGAGCGAGATGGGCCAGGCTCAGCGCGAGGCGAAGGTCGCTGGACTGCAGCGCGAGTACGATCAGCAAGCACAAGCCATGTTCATCACGCTCGGCGAGCTGTCGGGCATCGGCTTCGCGGAACTAAACGAACGACGTACCCGCACGGTCGAACGCATCCACGAGATGCAGAACTACCTTTGGGGTCTGCGACAGAAAAAAGAATCAGAAGAGCGCGGCGAGCCCGTGCCGTTGGAAGACGTCGCGAAACCGATCGAGGCGGAGATCCAGCACCACGTTTTGATCACGGACTTGCCCGACGGGCTTCGGCTGCTGGTTGAGGACTTCATTGATGAAGGCAAACGCGCGATGCTCAGCGGGGATGAGCAGGCACGCTCAGCGTTGCCTTGGACGATGGTCGAGCTTCGCCGCACGACGATCCGCCGATACCCACTGGACCGAATGACCGTTGAGCTAGATCGCGCGACACTGCCCGGGCCTTTGGCCGATGAGGAGCCGATCCAGATCGAGGTCGCGGGCGTCGGCTTGCACCTGATCGGGTTGATGCGTGATGCTTGGAAGGAAGACGTCGGCGAGAAGCCGATGCGCGATGGCACGGGGCGATACGACCTGCGCGGCTATGCGGATGGCGATCGGCTGGGGCGTTCGGGCATCGAGCAGTCGATGGAGATGGAGCTGCGCGGCTCGCGCGGCCTGAGGATCATCAACCGGGATACCGGCGAGACGACGCATAAGATCGATCCGCGTGGCGGTAAGGATGTCGTGCTATCTGTTGACATCCGATTGCAGGCGCAGGTCCAGGCAATCTTGTCGCCGCAGTTTGGACTGATGACGGTGCTGCCTTGGCACTTAAAAACGGATGATCCGCCGGAGCGTTTGGGCGAGCGATACAACGGCGCGGCGGTGGTGCTAGATATCGCGTCGGGTGACATCTTGGCGGCGGTATCGATGCCCGATGCACCGCGTGATCTGCTTGCTGAAGACGGCGCTTTGCTTTGGAACGACTTGGTGAACCAGCCAATGGTGAACCGCGCGATGGCGGTGCCTTACCAGCCGGGCTCGACGCTGAAGCCTTTGGTATTGGCGGCGGCGTTGTCGGACGGGGTGCTTGGGCCTAATGAATTGATTGATACGCCGGGCTTTCTTTGGCCGGACAAGCCGACGGTGTATCGCGATTGGTATTGGAAAAAATACGCACTTTTGCGTGGCGAGATCAACGGCGCGACGGCG
>JBGCDC010000084.1:0-7291 GCA_045105055.1 Phycisphaeraceae bacterium
CGCATCGAGAGCGAAGACAAGAGCATCCCGGACAACATCTGGGCCGCGACCAACTGGCTTGATAGCATCGAGGAAACGCCGCCACCAGAGCTAACGCCGACGAGCGCCAGCGGGATACAAGCCGCGTAAGCGTCAGGACCGATCCGTGAACAACCGACCCGGCATCCTTATTATTGATCGTGACGCGATCGCAGCTCAAGTGCTTCAAAAACAACTTGAAGCGCAGGGCCATACCCTGCATCACGCGCCATCGATCGCCTCGGCAAGCGAGCTACTGCAATGTCTCCGCGCCAAGCCGGATGGCAGCGCGATTGGCGTCGCGTTGATCGATCAGGATGCGATGGGCCAAGGGCATGATGCGATGCATGGCTTGCTTGTGAATTGGCCCGGGATCGTACCGATCGTCACCAGCGCATTCCGTAAAGTCGAGTCGGCGGTCGCCGCGATGCGACTCGGCGCAGCGGACTACCTGCTCAAACCCATCATCGAAAAAGAACTGATCGATGCGGTCCAGCGAGCGATGCAGCGGCACCTCTTAATCGTCGAGCGCGAACTCGCGCAAGAAGACGTCGGCCAACCACTTGGGCAAACGCTCGACACAAACGACCCGCAGGATGATCGCGGCGCTCAAGACTGGCACCCCATGCCGTTGAGTGAAGCGATGAAAGCCCCTGAGCGGCGTATCCTGCTCGCGGCGCTCGAAGCCAACGAGTGGAACCGTAGCGAAACCGCGAAGCAGCTCGACATCAACCGCACGACGCTTTATAAAAAAATTCGTCAGCATCGATTAGATGAGCCCGCGTAAATGGTGTTGTTTCTCGCGACGCAACCTGCGACAATAGAGCCATGCAGGAAAACGATGACAATATTGTGACGCTCGCGTTCTTCCCCACCGAGGTCGAGGCGACGATGATCGCTGACGAGCTTCGGCGTGAGGACATCCAGGCCGAGCCCGCGGGGATCCTGACCGCGGGGTTTCGTGCCGAGGCACCGGGCCGGGTGAAGGTCTTAGTACACGCGAAAGACTTTGAGAAAGCCAAGGCCTTGCTCGACGAATACGTCCACTCGCGCGATCAGATCGACTGGTCGAAGGTCGATATTGGCGAGCCAGAGTAGCGCTTCGCCCCGTATCGCGGCTGACGGCCAACACGCGCCCTAGGATGTTGTCGTGTTTGAATTGCCGACTATCCTTGCAATCGTCAAAGACCCCGCTCTGCTGGTGACGCTTGCGCCGTTGGCGATCATCTTCCTGGGTGTAATCACGTTCGAGATCGCGATGGGCGTAACGATCTCGACCATGCCTCGCAGCCGATTCCAGCACAAGTGGACCCCGCAAGAACACCGCCGTGTCGTCCGCGTTTTCTGCGTCGTCTTCAGCATCTGGCCGATCGCTGTGACGCTAATCCTCGCACACGTATTCATGCCGATGTGGTTGGCCCTTATCGCGGACCTGCTCGTTCTTGCGATGGTCGTCGGCTGCATCCGCTGGCTGATCCTCGGCGTTAAACAACGCAAACTCATCCTCGCGGGCCATTGCGAACAGTGCTTCTATGATCTTCGTGTCAACCATGAGCACGGCAGCGACCACTGCCCCGAGTGCGGAATTGAACTGCACGAGCACCCGGTGCGCATGGCGACAAGCCGCACCGCGGTTTAGTCATTGCCGCGGACCATCCACGTTTATTTAGATAAGAGCTTCGCGATTAAATAGGCCGTGGGATTGGCGTGCTTAACGTTCGGGGCCTTGGGGTAGACCAACTCGCAGTCCACTCCCATGGCAACACATCGCTCTTGTAGCTTCAAGCCGAAGTTAGAGGTGTGCGTCGGGTCCTTCTGTTTCTTGCCGATGCTCGGCTGATTCCAGTAAAGCAAGTACACCGGCGGATCGTCTTTTGAAACCGATGCGTAAGGCGAATAGGCTTTGATCCAAGGCAGAATCCGTTCGCGAGCCGCTAAAAAATCTGCAAACTTTGGTAGCCCAAATGCGTGCCCGCCGTACTTACTATTTGGCGTCCAAGCTTTCATCTGTGCTGGGTCGAGCGTGGTCTGTGCACCCATGACCGCTGCGCACCACAGCCGAGTCGATTCTCGACGAACAGGGTCGTCACTCTTCGGGTCAGCCAAGTCGTCATGAAACGCGAGCCAAAGACTCGAGCACGCGCCCGCAGAACCGCCGGCCGCACCGATCCGCTGCTTATCGAGGTTCCAAGCCTTGGCCTTACTCCGAACAAATTGCAATGCGTGAGCCGCGTCATACAACGGAGCCTGCACAGGCGGCTCAAGCCCAGCCTCCTCACCATCTTTGATCAGCCGATAGTTGATCGCCACGACAGAGATACCCGCGTCAAGCAGCTTGGGCACATCCACAAAACGATGCACGATCTCCTTGGAACCGGCTCTCCAGCCCCCGCCATGAATGACGAAAGCGACCGGCGTGGGCTTATCCGACTTGGCCTGCCAGAAGTCCAGCACGTGCCGCTCATGATCACCGTAGCGCACCTCCGACTTCGTCGGCGTCGGCACACCCTCGGCATAAGCCACCTTCGCAGCATCCGCCGATCGCACCATGCAGCAAAGAACAAGAACCGCCATCAGCGGACAGAGAAAACGATTGATTAGTATTTTTTGCATTGCATGAGTCTATCACACGCGAATCGTAGATCGAATAAATCGTTTGATTCGATAGACTGGTGTGATGCCACGTAAACGTGTTTTTGTCATGCTCCTTGCTGTTCTATTGGTCGCGAGCGCGGCCTATTGGCTGTTGGGTTTGAAGCAGTGGTCGGGTAAGCAGATCGATCACCAGTCGCTGGCCGATGGGATCGAGCTCACCATTGGGTCGTTTCAGCATCCGGATTCTGAAAGCGTCACGGTCACTGTCGTTAAATCACGCCCCAAACAAATTGAACTTCTTATTGACTTCGACAACTTGGAAAAGGCATCTGAGCAACAAGATTTCATCGCATCGGCAAATCGACAAGACGCCGTCGCAATGATCAACGGCGGCTATTTCGATGCCTCATTTCAACCCGTCGGGCTCGTGGTAAAAGACATCGAAACGATTTCGGAGATGAGCAACCAACCCGCGCTATCCGGGGTTTTAGCGGTGTTTGACTCTAAGAGCGTTTTATTGATTCCCCGTTCAAGCTACCTTCCTGACAACGGAATACGCAGTGCGATTCAGGCGGGGCCATTCCTTGTTGACCCCGGCGGCAAGCAAGGCATTCGGTCGGACGATTTGAAAAAAGCGAAACGCACCGCGATCGGCCAAACAATTTCAGGCGACATCGTTTTCATCTCCACGACCCCATGCACGTTGTACGAGCTTTCCGAAATCCTGACCAAACACCAAAATGTCTTAAGCGTCGAGCGATTTGAAAGCGTGTTGAATCTCGACGGCGGACCGTCGACCGGCTTGTATCTTCAGGGGCTGGACGAATACCACGTCGTTCCAGAAACTGATGTGCCTAATCGGATTCTTATGTTGAAACGATAACGATGAACGCTAGGGGTCTCGCGTTTCTATTCACCTAAATAAGCTTTGCCGATTTTCCAGACGTCGCCGGCGCCCATGGTGACGACGAGGTCGCCGGGGCGGGTGATGAGTTCGAGTTGTTCGACGATCGCTTCGAAGGGGTGCAGGTGCATCGCGGTGACGCCTTGCTTGCGGAGGCGTTCGACGAGGTGGCCTGACGTCACTGCTTGCCGCTCTTGTTCGGAGTCACGCACGAAGTAGATCTCCGGGACGATGACGATGTCGGCCTCGTTGAAGCTGGTGGCGAACTGTTCCATGAGGTGGCGGGTACGCGAGTGCTGGTGCGGCTGGAACACGCAAATGAGTCGCTTAGGGTCGTGGTGCTGAGCGAGGGCGCGGAGGGTGGTGTCGACTTCGGTGGGATGGTGGCCGTAGTCGTCGATGACGGTCACGGACCCGCCGGGGATGGAGCGTTGGCCGAGCGTTTGCATGCGTCGGTCGAGGCCCGTGAAGCCGGTGATGGCTTGTGCGATGCCTTGCCACGGTGCGCCGAGGCGTCGTGCGGTGATGGCGGCGACGGCGGCGTTGTAGGCGAAGTGGTCGCCGGGCATCGGGTTGACCCATTCGCAGACGGGCTTGTCCTTGTGGTGCAGGCGGACGTTGCCCATGCGGACGCCGATGCGCCAGTCGGCCTGGGGCATGAAGCCGACGGTCTCGATCTTCGCATCCAAGCCCGAGCAGATTTCCAAGCGGTGCGGCGACTCGTGGTGGATCAACAGCGAGCCATACTCCGGGACGCGGTGGGCGAAGACTTTGAACGCTTCGACGATCTCGTCGATCGAGCTGTAGAGGTCCAAGTGATCGGCCTCGACGTTGAGGATCGTCGCGTGGGTGGGGTAGAAGTTGTGGAAGCTTCGGTCGTACTCGCATGCCTCGGCGATGAGGACTTCGTCCGGCCCTTGGCGGGTGGAGACGCGGACGCCGCCACCGATCTGCTCGCAGTGGGCACCGACGATGAACGAGGGATCGAGGCCGGTCTGGATAAGGATGTGGCTGAGGATGGAGGTGGTGGTGGACTTGCCGTGGGTACCCGCGATGGCGACGCCGACTCGCCCGACCATGAGCCGACCGAGCAGTTGAGCGTACTTGACGACCTGTGCGCCCCGGCGGGTCGCCTCTTTCACCTCCGGGTGCGTGGGCTTGATCGCGGCGCTGATGACCAGCATGTCGAGCTGCCCGACCTCAGGAAGGGCTGCGCCGCTTTGGTCGAGGGACACGGCGATGCCTGAATCACGCAGCGTGGCGACCGTATCGGATTCGCTCATGTCCGTGCCGGTGCAGGTCGCACCTTGCTTAGCGGCCATGCGTGCGAGGCCAGACATGCCACAGCCGCCGATGCCGACAAAGTGCAGGCGTTTCCCGCTGAGCTCAAGCGGGGTCGTCGGGTCGGGCCAGATTCCGGGGGTCGTCGTCGGGTCGAGGTTGGGCATAAAAGAGGTATCGGCAATGGGCTACGGTCTAGTCAAATTGTAGCGCAGGCTGTCCAGCACACTAGATAAGGGGGACGGGCATTCCTGCTTGTCATAGGCCGAGGGCCTAATCCAGATCATCCCTCGGCTGCGCCGATCGATAGGCAGGAATACCCGTCCCCCTGTCACAGTAAACTGGATTCATGATCTATCGCTGCCTGATGCTTGTCTTCGTCATCAGCCTATTGCTTGGTTGCTCGACAACACCAGAGCCGCCGAGTGAGCCGTTGTGCCTGCGCGTACTGACCTACAACATCCATCATGGGCGCGGTGCCGACGGGGTGATTGATCTTCAACGGTTGGCGGATGTGATCAAGCGGGCTGAACCGGACTTGGTCGCGCTGCAGGAGGTGGATGTGAAGACCAAACGGTCCGGCGGGGTCGATCAAGCGGCGACGCTTGGCGAACTAACGGGGATGCACCACTATTTCGCCGAGGCGATGCCGTTTCAGGGTGGCGGCTATGGCAACGCGATCTTGTCGAAGACACGCAACTTCGTCCAGTACGGCGAGACCGTCGCGCTTCGCTCTGCACCGGGGGATGAACCCAGGGCCATGGCCGTTGCAGAAATGGATCTGAGCGGTGGAGAAAGCCCAGACTTCTCGTTTGCCAGCACTCACCTTTGCCACATGAATGACGCAACACGCTTATCGCAGGTTGGCCAGATCAACAACGATAGCTATGAGCATGACCTCGGAGCCGCGATCCTCGCTGGCGACTTCAATTTCACACCCGACTCTAAGCCCTACCGCGCGATGATCGACGCGGGTTGGGTCGATACCGCCGCAGCCTTTGGCGATCCAAAACACACCTGCCCCGCCGACAAGCCCACCATGCGGATCGACTACGTCTTTATACGTCCCGCCGATCGCTGGCGGGTGATCGATGTACAGGTGATTGATGAGCCGGTCGCATCCGATCATGCGCCGGTGTTGGTCGTGTTGGAGTACATCATCCCGCGTTGAAAAACGTCAGACAGTTCGGCGGGGGAGCTTAAGCTCTCCCGCCAAGCGCTCGGCACTGCATCGCCCTGCTAAACTAGCCCCATGAGCGAATCCATCGGCAGCTTCTGTCTGGTCCTTCACGGCCACCTCCCCTATGTCCTTCGTCACGGCACCTGGCCGCACGGCGAAGACTGGCTCTACGAAGCCGCGGCGGAAACCTACCTGCCTATCCTCGCGATGCTCGACGAGTGTGCCTACCTCGACGGCAACCCCAAGATCACGATGGGGCTGACGCCCGTGCTACTCGAACAGTTGTCGCACGAGCACTTCAAGAAGGGCTTTGAGCACTTCCTCAACGACCGTGCGGAAAAAGCCCGTCAAGATCAGGCCGAGTTCAAGGAACACGATAACGGCCACATGCTCTACCTCGCCGAGCGATGGGAATCGTTCTACACCGGCCTGCTCGCACAGTTCCAAGACATCGACCGCGATATCCCCAAGGCCTTCGCCGCGCGATCCAACCAGGTCGAAGACGGCAAGGGCTACGTCGAACTCATCACCTCAAACGCGACGCATGGCTACATGCCGCTGCTCTACGAAGACGCCTCCATCCGCGCACAGATCCGCGCCGGCATCGCATCGAGCGAACGTATCCTCGGCTTCAAGCCGACCGGTATGTGGCTGCCCGAGTGCGCTTACCGCCCGGGTGGACCGTGGGATCCGCCGATTAACTGGGGCAACAAGGACTACCGCGTCGGGATCGAACACCTCGTCGCGGATGAAGGCATCACGCACTTCTTCGTCGAGAACCACCTCATCGAAGGCTGCAAGAGCGAGTACGTCTTCGACAACAACGAGTGGCATAAGGTCGGCTGGGAAGACGCGGAAAAATACGCCAACCGCGGATGGCGATCGGTCAACGAAGGGCACTGGGTTAATAGCGATGGCACGGGGCTCGGCAGAGCGATCGCATTTGCGCGCGACCAGGTCGCATGTGAACAAGTGTGGTCCGGCGACTTCGGCTACCCCGCCTCAGGCGAGTACATGGAGTTCCACAAAATGTGGGGGCCCAAGCGCGGCCTGCGCTACTGGAAAATCACCGGTCAAAAAACCGACCTCGGCGACAAGCACCTCTACCAACCTCAAGACATCGACGCGAAGCTGCACCAGCACGCCAGCCACTTCTGCGACATGATCAAACAACGGCTCTACGCTTACAAAGAACAGACCGGCAAGAAGGGCGTCGTCGTCTGCACCTTCGACGCCGAGCTCTTTGGCCACTGGTGGTTCGAAGGCCCACAGTTCCTCCGCGATGTCATGCTCTCGCTCAACGCGATCCCAGA
>JBGCDC010000085.1:0-5965 GCA_045105055.1 Phycisphaeraceae bacterium
GCTTGGGTGATCCGCCGCTGAGCATCGCGGACCCAGAAATTGAATACCTATTCAAGCCTTCACAAGATGTTTCGCGGTTCGGCAATCGGATCAAGTACAACGCGTATTCGATGCGTGCGGATGATTTTTCACTTGAAAAAACGAACGAGCAAGAGCTTCGAGTCCTAGTGCTTGGCGACAGCGTTGCCAACGGCGGAAGCCAGACGGATCAGAGTGAGTTAGCGACGCAGCTTGTCCAGGCCCGCCTGAGCGAGCAACTGGGTCGGCCCGTGATCGTTGGAAATATTTCTGCAGGCAGTTGGGGGCCGGGCAATGTGCTTGCGTACGTAAAACGCCATGGCCTTTTTGACGCGGATGTGGTTGCACTGGTGATCTCTAGCCATGACGCATCGGATGTGCCTGACTTCAAGCCCATCGTAGATGTCTCGCCTGACTTTCCTGGTACGAAACCAGCACTCGCATTGGAAGAGTTGATCTTTCGCTATCTGCCCCGCTACTTACCGGGCAAAGCCAAGCCCGTGGAGAGTGACGCAGAAGAGCTACAGCCCAAAGAATTTACCGCGATTGAAGATTTGGAAAAATTGATCCAACTGATCCAAGAAGCGGACGTACCAATGATCATTCTTCAGCACGCCTCGCGTGATGAACTCGCCGATGGCTATGATCCGGGCCACGGTGCGATTGCGAAGGTTGCCGAGTCAGCAAAGGTGCCAACAGTCGAACTTGGCCCTTCTTTTGAAGCCGCAATCAATGCCGGCAAGAATGTCTATCGCGATAACATCCACCCCAACGCGCAGGGACAGGCGGTACTAGCGGAGGCCCTCGAAGAGGCCATACTAGAAACGCTCGAGCAAGAATAAAACGCCCGACGCTACGAAACCAAGGAATACGCTGTGTTAGAACTAAAAGACAAAAAAATCGTCGTGACTGGCGGTGCTGGCTTCTTAGGTCAAGCCCTTTGCTCAAAGCTGCGCGAGCGCGGCGTCAGTGATGACCGCCTGTTTATCCCGCGCCGCAAGGACTACGACCTCACCATCGAGGCGGATGTCATAAGGATGTACGAAGATAGTAAGCCCGATGTGGTGATCCACCTCGCGGCGGAGGTCGGCGGCATCGGTGCAAACCAAGACCACCCGGGTCGATTCTGCTTCGCCAACCTATCGATGGGCATGAACCTTATCGAGCAAGGCAGAGCGCGCGGAATCCAAAAGTTCGTACAAACCGGGACCGTCTGCGCTTATCCGAAATTCGCGCCGATCCCCTTCAACGAAGACACCCTCTGGGACGGCTATCCCGAAGAAACCAACGCCCCGTATGGCGTTGCGAAGAAGGCACTATTCGTGCTGCTCGATGGGTACTACCGCGAGTATGATTTCAAATCGTCGGTCGTCGTGCCCGTGAACTTGTACGGCCCGCAGGACAATTTTGATCTGCATACGAGCCACGTCATCCCCGCGCTGATCCGCAAGTGCATTGAGGCACGCGACAGCGGTGCCGGCCACATCGACTGCTGGGGTACCGGTAGCGCGTCGCGCGAATTCCTCTATGTCGAAGACGCGGCGGAGGGCATCCTCACTGCTGCTGAAAAGATGGACGAGCCCGTGCCGATCAACCTAGGTACAGGAACCGAGATCACGATCAAGAACCTGGTCGAACTGGTCGCAAAGCTCTGTAAGTTCGAAGGCGAACTCCGCTGGGACCCAACCAAGCCTGATGGCCAACCACGCCGCTGCTTGGATACGTCACGTGCCAAAGAGCTGATGGACTGGCAGGCACAGGTCGGTTTTGAAGAAGGCCTGAAGCGCACGATCGAATGGTTCGAAGCTAATCGCGACTCGATCCGCGAAGTGGTGTACGGCTAATCGCCGATACTGATCTCATGCGGATCACTTTCATCAATCAGTTCTACAAGCCCGACGTCTCGCCGACGGCTCAGCTTACTGGTGGAGTCGCGGAACATTTTGCGGCGAACGGCCATGATGTCACAGTGATCGCTTCGCGTGGAGGCTATGTCAAAGAATCGATCGATGCCTCATCGCATCGACAAGACAACCTTCACATCTGCCGCATCTGGACGCCGCAGTTCGGCAAGGCCTCGATCCTCAAGCGATGCATCGATTACTTGGTCTTCTATGTGTTGACTTTTTTGCGGATGCTGACGCTGCGTCGGCAGGACGTGGTGATCACGCTGACGACGCCACCTTACATTGCTTGGGCGGGTGCGGCGCATCAGCTATTGCACCGTCGATGTCGGCTGATGCTTTGGAACATGGACTGCTACCCCGAGGTCGCTGAGCGGGCTGGGGCGATGAAGGCCAATGGGACACTGGCACGGGTCATGTATTGGTTCAACCGCCGACTGTTTAATCGACTCGACCATTTGATCTGCCTAGACCACGCAATGGCGGACCTGCTCTCGCACTACCACGCCAAGCGCGACGCGTCGGGAAAGCCGCTTGCCGTCAGCGTGATCCCAAACTGGGAAAAGCTGGCCAACTATCCTGCGGACGCACCGGCCGAGCGTTGGGCGGGCGTCGATGAGCTTAGCTTGGCTGATCGGTTCGTCGTGCTTTACATGGGCAACATGGGCTTTGGCCACGGCTTCGAGACGCTGCTCGAAGCGGCGGAACAATTGAAAACTGAGCCCATTACGTTTTTGTTTATTGGTGGCGGCAAGCGTCATGCCGAAGTTGCGGCGCTGGCGAAGGATCGCGGGCTGGATCAAGTCGTGACTCGGCCGTATCTGCCATGGGAACAGGTACCCCAGGCCATGGCCGCTGGCGACTGCGCCCTCATCACACTCCGCGACGACATGCTAGGTGTCATGAGCCCCAGCAAGGTTCACGCCAATCTCGCGGCGGGCTTACCGATTCTTTATGTCGGGCCCGAAGGTTCCAACGTCGATGATGCGGTGACGACCTACGACTGCGGACTCAGCGCGCGACACGGCCAAGCCAACGAGATCGTTGGGTTCATTCGCAATCTTATGCAGCACCCCGAACAACATCACGCACAAAGAAAAAACGCTCGTTCCGCGTTTGACGCTGCTTACAACGATCAACAAACCCTTCGCCAGTTCGACGCGCTACTTGGTTCAGATTGAACCGATCGATGCGCCGATTAAACTCATTCCTCATCGCTTAACCTCAAAATCGCTACCACTTTATCGGTATTGCATCCACTTCTTAAATCGATAGGCTATTAGGTGAAGAGAGAAATCTCTTTTGCCGTGTATTGATTCCGTGGCTTCCGCCCAACAACGCTTGTTTTTCTGAACACCATGATATGTGTCTGTAAACAGGCCTAACCCGTGAGGATGATTGAAATGATTACGAAAATGAAACGACTTGCCGTCGTAACTGCTGCTTGCGCAGCACTCACCCCCGCCGCTCATGCCGCGGTTGTTATTTCCAACATTGAACTGACCACGACGTCGCTGTCGTTCGATCTGGTCGGGACGATTGATGATGTGGTTGGGCAATTCAGTCAAGAGTCGCTGTTCCTTGGCGAAGAAGGGAACAGCGATTGGATAGGTGGATTTGCCATGGGCAATTGGGATCACACAAGTGGAACGTTTGAGCCAAACTCGGTTTTGGTGCTTAGCGATGCAAGTGCCGGAGATCGCGTCGTCATTGCTTCAACCAATGACACACTCCAATTTGGAGACACCATTGATGGCACGTTTACCTTGACAGGCGGGAATTTCGATCCAACGAAGACAGATACCTCCAAGTGGATCTTGTCCGCAGGCTATAACACCTTTACTTTTCCAGACCCGACGACCCAAACCGGATCTGTCGTACCTGAGCCGACTTCCTTAGCAGCCATCTTTGTTGGCGGGCTGCTCGTGCTTCGTCGTCGACGACAAAGCTGACGCACGTTGCGTTTAAGCGAGTGACATGGCCCGCGGCTGTGCGGGAGGAGATGTAAGCGCCCGCCGTCAGGCCGAAGCACTTCATTTCGCTCCGTACAAGGCTGCGCCTTGATGGCAGGCGGGACGCCCACCCCACCTCAAGACAAAACCAATTCCTTATGCAGGTTCTCGGTGGGGGTTTTGCGCACCGCTTGCCTAGGCAGGTTGTGTGGCACCGGGCGTTCGGCGTTTGTTGCGGGGTATAGATTACGGATGGCTCGGACCCCCGCGTGTTACGCGGCGGCTGCGGAGGGCTTGTCGTTGAGATCGCATCTACCTTGAAAGGTGGGGCGGGCATCTTGCCCGCCAATTAGGCGCGACCCAATCTTATCTTTTCACGGCTGCGCCGTGACGGCAGGGCTGGAAGCCCGCACCACCTAAAAGCCAGATGCGATTGCGCTGGGGTGGTTGATGGGGTGGTTAAAAAAACAACGCCGAGCGGTTAGGCTCGGCGTTGCAGTTTGAATCATACAGACGGGTTCGGATACTTATTCAGCACCGACAACCGTTGCGCCGCCGAGCTTCGCCATGAAGGCGTTGGAGGCGTCAGGACCACCAGCATTGGTAGCGATTTCGGCATCGAGGAAGAGGTGATCACCAGCACCGCCGGTGAGGGCGCGGTTGGCATACTTCGTCTCAAAGGTCTTCTCATTCTCGAAGGCGACGTGGTTGTCGTTCCAGAGGACCGAACCGGCCCACTGAGAGTTGGCCGCTTCGTTAGAGGTGTGGACGCTGTACGCGCTGCCTTCGTTTGCACCGATCATGCGGTCGGAAACGACGATGGCCTGCGAGTTGAGGGTTTGTTCCCACTCGGCGGCACGTGCTGCGTCAGTATTGGGAACAACACCCGTTGCGTTTGAGGTGAACGCGAGCATAGCGTAGGAGTAGTTCTTCTCACCAGCTGCGGTCGAAACGAACTCAACATTGTTGACCGCTGCGGTGTCAACCCATGGCGTGACGTTGGAGGTTTCGGATGGGCTGATGGCGTACTCAGGTGTGAAGTAGTCGCCGGTCAGCAGGATCCAGAAACGGGCTTGGACGTTTTCGCCCTTGCCGGAGTTGCCGGTGTTTTGAGCACTCGCAAGAAGCGCTTCGCCTCTGGAGTTGAGTCCAGCGAAGTTGTTCTTGTTGGAGTTAGCAAAGGTGACCAGGCCTTGGTGGATACCACGGAGCTGGGTCGAGTTTTGCATACGGCGGGCCGTACGACGAGCGGCACCAAGGGCCGGGAGGAGGATTGCGATGAGCAATGCGATGATCGAGATGACCACCAGGAGTTCGATCAGGGTGAAGCCTGATTTACGGGAACGGGGGGAAGTTGTCATAAGACGTCTCCAAAAGGGTAAAAAGGAACAATAAGAACAATACGGGTTGCCGTGGCGGTCACGGCAGCTGAAAGACGACGTAATGCCGGTAGGCACAGGGCGTCTGCGAAGGGGTCTGGATCGTTAGGTGTGTCGAGACAATACGGTCGCTCCAAGGTCATGCCGCGGGGTACGGCTTCGTTGGCAGTCGGTACTACAGGGAGGGGGTCCCATGGGCCGGCCAGGCGCCAACAAATTTTCCCGGAACACCGAGTTCGCTCGGCTCACTATTAGCATAACCGCATTGATGATCTCGATTCAAGCCCTACATGGTGTTAATTTGGCGAAAAAGCAAAAAAAATAATTCAAATCAAGTACAACCACTCGGCCAATATCTTTAATCGCTTGTTCTACATAGGTTAATGGGAATAGCGAGGTCGATGAGTCTCATCGGAAAACTTAATTTAGATGTGATCGACAGACGTTTCGATCTAAGGACACACGGTTTGAAGGCATGGGGATCAGCGGGTCGATACGATCTTTGCCTTGACGCGGGATGATTCCGTGTCCAGGCGAACCATGACCCAAAGCCCCAAGGCCCACGATTCACCACCACCGATCGACGCCCCGCCCCGCCTCACCTGGCTCGAGCGGGCTGCGGGCCTATCGCTTTGGGTGTATTGGCCGTTGCTGGCGGTCATGACGCATTGGCCGAACCTAAAGGTCGCCGAGGTGCCGCCGCACCCGCTGG
>JBGCDC010000086.1:0-3633 GCA_045105055.1 Phycisphaeraceae bacterium
AGCGGTTTTCATTGGATCGAATCATGTAATCCTGTCAAAACCGAACCACAACAACCGTCACGCCCGGACCGAATCGTAGATCACGACCTTGGTCCAGTACTGCTTGTAGTTCTGAATGAAGTGCTGATGCGCCGCATCGTCGGCGGACTGGTAGGCATCATGCAGTTCGCTGGAGTCGACCTCGCAGACGAGTTGATAGTCGTAGCTGTTGTCCACCACTTCGCGTGGCGTGCCGGCCGGGACGCGGACACTCATCCGCGCGACGTTCGGGCTCTCCGCCAGGGCGCGGATGCCTCCGAGGACGTAGTGCTTATCGTCTGCGGATAGGCCGTCTTTAAGCCAGAAGTGGACCGTGTGTAGGAATGCAGGCATGGGGTGTCTCCGTTGGAGGAATCGGATGCAAATCAATTCAACATGTATTCAGTTTAGCGGGAGACGCGAAGCGTCCCGTTTTGATCGGTTGAGATCGCACGCACGGGACGCTTCGCATCTCCCGCCACACACCGCTTATCCGCCTGAAGGTTTGGCGGGGTAGCCCAGCGTCTTGAGGTGGATGACGATGTTGTCGCGATGGTCGCCTTGGATTTCGATGCCGTCCTCCGTGGTTGAACCGCCCGAGGCGCACTTGGCTTTAAGTGTTTTAGCCAGTGGCTTGAGGTCGGTGGCGTGCGGATCCAAACCCGTGACCACGGTGACCCACTTGCCCCGCCGCTTCTCTCTGCGAACACGAGCTTCCTGATCCCTGGGCAGACAGAGTGCCCCACTCGCATCACGAGGACAAGCGCAGTCGTCGATTGCTTTGCTGCAAGCCGGGCAAGTAACGGGTTGTTCGAGGTTGCTGCCGTCGAATAGGCCGGGCATGGTGTTAATCCAGTTCCACAACTTCGATCCAGATCGGGCCTTCGGGTGTGTCGTAGTTGCCGATTCGGCTGAGTCGGCCGGTGTTTGAGTCGATCGCATACGCCGCGAGCTTATGCGACTTGAGCCCGGCACTGTAGAGGTACTGGCCCTTGACATCGATCGCGAACTCGCGCGGGATCGGCTCGGTCTTGAACCAATCGATAAAAGTCATCAAGCCGTCTTCGCCCAACTTGTAAGCCGCGATCGAATCGTGCCCACGGTTGCTGGCGTAGAGAAACTTACCGTTCGGCGTGAGGTGGATGTCGGCACAGGTGTTGCGCTGTGTGAAGTTCGCGGGTAGCGTCGTGAGCGATTGGAATCGCGTCAGCCCGCCATTGACTTTGTCCCACTGGTAAGCGCTAACCGAGCTGTCCAACTCGTTGACCATGTAAACGATGTCGAGCGTGGGGTGGTAGGTGTAGTGGCGCGGGCCCGCGGGTTGGTTGGGCTTGCCTCCGCCTTTGACAACGATCGGTTGGATCGGCGAGAGCTTGCCCGTCGTGTCATCGAAGCGGAACTGATAGATCGCGTTCGGGATCGTGTGGGGGATGTAGACGAAACGGTTGGTCGGATCGATCAGGCAGGCGTGCGCGGACCGCTCGGTTTTTGTGCGCTGGATCGGTTCGTTGGCGATGGTTTTGTCTTCGTTTATCGCGAAGGTATGGACGGTGCCTGGGCCATAGGATGCGGCGATGGCGTACTTGCCGGTTGCATCGATATCGAGATACGTCGGGAAGTCTGTGACCGGTGTAGGGTCGAGGAGCGTGACCTGCCCGGTGACGGTGTCGCGCGACATCGGGAGGATGCGCGGGGGATTGTTGAGCGCGGCGTAGAGGTGCTGGCCGTCGTCGGTGAGCACGATCGGGCCGGGCTTACCGGGGAGTTCGAGTTTTTGAACTTCTTTGAGTTGGCCCGTGGCGGGTTCGATGTGATAGACGAGCAGGTGCTGGCCGTGTTTGCAGGTGAGGTACAGGGCTTGCCGAGTCACCGTCTCCGCCGACTTGCACGCAGGCAAGAGCAACAACGCGGGGAGCATG
The DNA here is from genome assembly GCA_045105055.1 of Phycisphaeraceae bacterium. Lineage (GTDB taxonomy): Bacteria > Planctomycetota > Phycisphaerae > Phycisphaerales > Phycisphaeraceae > JAHQVV01. Next base: position 1,938 of record JBGCDC010000086.1, read on the forward strand.
AGCAGGCAAATCAAGTCGGTAAATTTTCGTGGCATGATTGATTCCTGATCGTTGAAGTAGGCAGCATTGTATGCCGCTGAGCGATGCGTTTAGTTCGGGCCCGGCAACGTCAAGATAAACGTGCTGCCGACGCCGGGCCGACTCTCCACGCTGACCCGCCCGCCGTGCGCCTCGGCGATGTGCTTGACGATCGATAGGCCTAGGCCCGTGCCGCCCATCTGTCGGCTACGCGCACGATCCGTGCGATAAAAACGCTCGAACAAACGCGGCAAGTGCTCCGGCTCGATCCCTCGCCCCTCGTCCATCACCGTAACCTTTACCTCGCTCCGCGTCTTGATCGCATTCACCTCGACCTTCGATGACTCCGGGCTGTACTTCACCGCGTTGTCGATGAGGTTGATGAGCGCCTGCTCGAGCATCGTGCGGTTCATCTGAGCCATGAGGCCAAACTCGCACTGCACTCGGATCGAAATCTCTTTCTGATCGGCCTTGGCTTGACAAGTCTCAACCGCCGCGGCGATCACCGGCGACAACGGGCCCGCGTCCAGCTCGATCGCGTCCTCGCGCTTGCCCTGCTCGATCCGAGCCAACGCGAGCAAGTCTTCGACAATCGCGTGCAAGCGCTCGGCCTGCCTCGAAATAATCCCGAGAAAATTGCGCAGCGTCGTCAAGTTAGGCGGAACATCCGGGTCGTATTCCAGGTCGTCGACGAGCGTCTCCGAAGCGGCCTTGATCGCGCTGATCGGCGTGCGGAGCTCGTGCGAAACGTTGGCGACAAAGTCTTGGCGGATCGACTCGAGTCGGCGCAGTTCCGATACGTCGTGAAGCACGAGCACGACCCCCATCCGCCGACCCGCCGCATCACGCAGGATCGCGCTGGTCGCTTCGATCGTGCGTTCATCGAGTGAAGGCGTGTAACCAACACGGTCGCCTTCTTGTATCGACGCGTTGTCCTTTGGTAGTGCTTTCTTGGTCCAGATCGGCTCGGCAGGCTCGATCTTAGACCGCGCCAGCTTGACCTCGCCTTGCACACCTTTGCCGGTCTCGAGGGGTTGGCTGACGTAACGCCGAAGCTCTGGGTCGCTGATCGCCTTGTCGATAGGCCGATCAATGGCCAACGCGGGGTCGAGCTGCAAGAGCATCGCTGCGGATCGGTTCAAACTGATCACACGCAGCTGCGAATCGACCGCGAGCACACCCTCGTCCATCGAAGAGAGGATCGTGCCTAACTCGTTGCGTTGCCGAACCACTTCGGACAGCCGATCGTCGAGTTGCTGAGCCATCTGATTAAGCGTCTCGGCCAGCGCGGCGACCGGCGGCGGACCCGTGACTTCGATCGGCTTAGAGAAATCGCCCTTGGCCAAGCGTGTCGCGCTGTTGCCGACCTCGTCAAGCCACTTGCGGTACCGAGCGATGATCAGAAGCAGGAGTACGACGACCAAGCCAAGCACCGCGCAAAGCAGTCCCAAAAACCAAACAGCGCTGGCGTCTGCAAGCATCATCGGGCTCATCCTACCGGCCCACCGCGCAGCATGCGGACAAAGAAAATAACGACAAGCATCGAATGAATCAGTTGCGATCTGTTTTGTAATCCAGGTGATTCAGCCTGACCGATGAAGTGCAGACCACAACGGATCAATTGCTCCGTTAATCCCTTTTTAGGCATGAATTTATGTGGCAACTTTTGCACTCAAAA
>JBGCDC010000087.1:0-5977 GCA_045105055.1 Phycisphaeraceae bacterium
GTTCGTCGTGATGATACACAAGAGCATTCTAAGGACTTTCCGCGACATTCAAATACCAAGTGTGGCATACATTTTGAGAGGCACGCGAAGGCGTGTCGTTACTCTGCCTTTTTCAGTATCTGTTTCACTTTGTCGAGCTTCTCGAGCCCCTCGAACTTATCCGTACGAAGCCAGTACCTGCCCTTGTGCTTGTCTTTAAGAATCGCGATTCTCTCAGTGCCTTCCGCAACGTCATAGATCGGTCGATTGTCGATTTGTATACGCCATGTCACTTCGATCGTCTGATCCACCTTGACGTTGTGCAGCGACTCCTTAACAAGGAGCTTTGCCGTCGCCCAGTCGCCTTGGACCTTTTTATCGATGAGCTTGCCAACGAAAACGACTTCCGCCGCTTTAACGCGTTCCTCTAGCGGCGCCGTTGGAACTCGTGTGTCAGCTCGTAGAGTTGAAGTAATCACTAGCATCGCGAAGCTGAAAATGACGGTTTTTTGAATGACGCGATAATTTTTCATAACAACTTTCCTTTTCGTTCCATAATAATAAAACCAATCGCTCTCTTAAGCGGCTTAGACGAAACATATAAAAACAAGTTCCCCCGAATCAGAAAATTAGCATAGATTTCGAAAATTTGCCGCATATCCACACGAAATCAATCACAAGCCCAGCAGACGCTCGACGAAGTTAATGTCGGTGTCGTTGCTTAGGAAGCTCCCGTTCTTTAGGAGGCGCGTGTGCAACGGGATCGTGGTTTTGGTGGGAGCGATCTCGTACTCAGCGAGGGCGCGCAACATGCGGGTGATGGCTTGTTGGCGGTCGGGGGCGTGGGTGATGAGTTTGCCGATCATCGAGTCGTAGTTGGGCGGGATGCGGTAGCCGGCGTGGGCGTGGGTGTCGTTGCGGACGCCGGGTCCGCCGGGCATGACCATGTGTTCGATCAGGCCGGCACAGGGCGCGAAGTTCATCGCGGGGTCCTCGGCATTGATACGGCACTCCATCGCGTGGCCATTGATCTTGATGTCTTTTTGCTTGAACGGCAGTTCCAAACCAGCGGCAATGCGGATGGTTTGTTTGACAATGTCGACGCCGGTGATCATCTCGGTGACGGGGTGCTCGACCTGGACACGGGTGTTGACTTCCATGAGGTAGAAGTTTTTGTCGCCGTCCATGAGGAACTCGACGGTTCCGGCGGTGTAGTAGCCCGCGGCTTTGCACATCTTCGCGGCGGCGTTACAAAGTTTTTTGCGTTCGTCATCATTGAGCACGGGACAAGGCGCTTCTTCGATGAGTTTTTGTTTGCGGCGCTGCATGGTGCAGTCGCGTTCCCAGAGGTGGACGACGTTGCCGTGCTTATCGCCGAGGACTTGGACCTCGACGTGTCGCGCGTGATCGATAAACTTTTCGATATAGACGGTGCCGTCTCCGAAGGCGGCTTTGGCTTCTTGGCTGGCTTGCTTGATGCCTGTTACGAGTGAGCCATCATTGTGAGCGACGCGCATGCCGCGACCGCCGCCGCCGGATGCGGCCTTGATCATGACGGGGTAGCCGATCTCGCGTGCGATTTTTAGGCCTGTTTTTTCGTCTTTGACCGCGCCCTTAGACCCTGGCGAGGTTGGGACCTTATTGGCGATCGCGAGTTGCTTACAGGACACTTTATCGCCGAGTTTGGCCATGGCCTCTGCGGATGGGCCGATGAACTCGATGTTGCAATCGCGGCAGACTTCAGCGAAGTGCGCGTTCTCGGCGAGGAAGCCGTAGCCGGGGTGGATCGCATCGGCGTCGGTCACTTCAGCAGCAGCGATGAGGCGCGGGATATTGAGGTAGGACTCGGCGGGCGAAGGCTTGCCGATGCACACGGCGTGGTCGGCCATACGCACGTGCTTCGAGTCTTTGTCAGCGGTGGAGTACACAGCGACAGCCTCGACACCCAGCTCGTGAGCGGCACGGATGATTCGGACGGCGATCTCGCCACGGTTCGCGATGAGGATGCGGTTGAACATTGCGTAGTGCTAGTGGCTGGTGGTTAGTGGCTGGGTTCTTCTTTGAACGCGTTACTTGAAATGAGTGAATTGGCGGATCGTTAACCTAGTCTTGGGGCTTACGGTTGAATACGTGCCTTAGCAGGTACAAGCCACCAATAACCGACACCAATCTATTCCAACTCGATGATCGCTTGACCGAACTCGATGGCGTCGCCGTTTTCGACGAGCACCGACTTCACTTTGCCGGACTTCTCCGCCTTGATCTCGTTGAACACCTTCATCGCTTCAATGATGCAGACAACGGTGTCGGCGGTGACCGAATCGCCTGGCTTCACGAACGCTGGCGAGTCAGGGTTAGAAGCAGAGTAGTACGTGCCGACCATGGGGCTATCGATTGTCGGGCCCTGCGCCGCGGCTGCAGGTGTAGGGGACCCTCCCGCTGAGGCGGGCTGCGCCGGGGGGAGTGCCACGGCGGGTTGAGGCGCAACGACTTGCACTGGTCCTGCGACACTGCCGCGTTTGAGCTGAACCTTTTCAGTGCCGTCATCGAGTTCGATTTCGGTCAGGTCGTTGTCGGCCATCATGGCGATGAGTTTTTCTAGCTTCTTTAGGTCGATCATGGGGGAGCCTTTAGCGGTTAGTCGTTGGCCTTTATCTTCAAACCATCAGCACGCTTCAAACAGTCGTGCTCATGGCCATCATCAAAAAGCTAATTACCTAAATAATGGTCCATTCCAGCGCGGTGGGCAAGTCACTCAGGTTCTTGGCACCGGTCTTGGTCACGAGGATGTCGTCTTCGAGGCGGACACCGCCCTTCGCGCCGAGGTAGATACCCGGCTCGATGGTGATGACTTGGCCGGGCTCGAGCGGGGTGTCGCTTTGACCGATGCCGGGTTGTTCATGGACGAACAGGCCGATGCCGTGTCCCAGCGAGTGGACGAGCTTGTGGCCATGCTTCTTGATCACTTTGCGTGCGGCGTCGTCGACAACTTTCAACGGAACGCCCGGGCCGACCGCATCGATGCCGGCGTGCATGGCTTCCTCGACGACTTTGTAGATGTCCGCGATCGCTTTCTTAGGCTTACCCATGTTGAGCACGCGGGTCATGTCGGACACGTAGCCGTTGTACTTCGCACCCCAGTCGATGAGGATGTTCGAGTTCTTCTTGAGTTGCTGTCGACCAGGGATCGCGTGGTTGTGGCTGGAGTGCCCGTCGAACGCAACGATAGAATTGAAGCCGACGTTCTCGGCGCCGTGGGCCTTCATGCGGTACTCGAGGTAGCCGGCGACTTCGGTCTCGGTGATGCCGGGCTTGAGGATCTCGCGCATCTCGGTGAAGGCGATCTGCTGGATCTTCACGGCCTGCTGAATGTTCTTGATCTCGGCGGCGTCTTTAATCGAACGCTGATAGAGCAGCTTGTCGTCGTAGTCTTTCACGACCTTCGCACCGAACGCCTTGGCGATTGTCTTGCGTTCGGGCACGCGGAGGTAAGGCGCCTGCACGCCGACTCGGCTTAGGCTGCGACGCGACAGCATACGAGCCGTCGCTTGCGCGAGGTTTTCGTTCTTGCCTTTGGCTTTGCCACGCATGACCGCGCGGATGTGCGGCGCCTCGTCAGGGATATGGTCCTTAAACCGCATATCGGAGATCGCGGCGAGGCCCGATCCGGTTGAAGGGACCCATAGCCATGAGTCGTCGCCGACGAAGCCGGTGAGGTACCGGATGTCATGCGGGTTGGAGATGATCAAGCCGTCCATATCATCGGCTTGTAGCCGTGTCTGGAGCTGCTTGACGCGCGCCGCAAGGTTCTTGGGCGCGACAGGTTTCTTTTTCGTTGGTGTTGCACGTTTTGCCATGACGGGAAGTGTATCGCAAGTCGAGCAGTCGCGGGGTGTTGTGAGTGGTTCTCAACAATATGCGCGTTGTAAAAATAGGGTGGCTGACGGGTCGCCGAGGCAGGTCAGGGGCTCTATACTCAATAGCTGATATCTGTTTTATAACCTTGAACGATTGAAACAAACATGAGTGATCAAGACCCCTCGCCGATCTTGCACGTTGATGATGACTGGAAGGCTCAGGCCCAGGCCGAGAAGGCCAAGCTGGCTGAAAAAGAAAAAGCTGCGAAGGCGCAGGCCGCTGCCTCGGGTAGTGACGAAATGAGCGCACCGACGCAAGGCGCACCAGGCCAGATCCCGCCGGCTGACTTTACAACGCTGGTCAGTTCGATCGCGACGCAGGCTTTGTTCTCTATGGGTGCGATGCCCGACCCACAAACCGGCCAACGCTACACCAACCTCGACATCGCTCGCCACCACATCGATTCGCTCAGCGTGGTCGAAGAAAAAACCAAAGGCAATCTCAGCGACGAAGAAAGCAAGATGCTCTCGGCGACGCTCTATGAGTTGCGACAGAGCTATGTGCAGATCGCCAACGCAAGCCGATCACCCGCGACAGGTGGCCCAACGCAGTAAGTGTGACACATTTACAAGGCAACTAGTACGCTTGCCTTGACTGATTGAAAACTCAAAGGGCAGCCGATACGGCCGCCCCACCTCAGACTAAACAACATACCGAGACCCCACCCGTGTCCGACGCACCCCTTGCCTCACAAGCCTCGCCTTTTGCCCGCTACCACTTCCTGCTCCGTAGGCTCCACTCGCTGTCGGGCATTTTGCCGGTCGGGCTCTTCGTGATCATGCACTTGTTCACGAACGCTCAATTGATGTGGGGACAAGAGCCCGGGCCCGAAGGCTACTCCACGTTCCAGCACGAAGTCGATTTCATTCACTCGATGCCCGCACTGCTCTTTATTGAGATCGCACTGTGGTCATCCATCGGCTTCCACGCAGTGCTCGGCTTCTGGTACACCTTCACTGGCAAACAGAACGTCCAACACTACGCCTACAAAGACAACTGGCGATACACCCTCCAGCGTATCACCGGCATCCTCGCACTCATCTTCATCTTCCTGCACATCGCGACCCTGCGATGGCGATGGGACATCTTCGGCTGGTTCACACCCTTCTGGGCGCACGGCGGCGTTGTCGATGGCAAGAAGTTCGGCGAAGACGTGCCGATGTCGATCCCTTACACCGCTTACGCATTGCAAGTCAGTTGGCTGGTCGTTGCTTTCTACTTGGTCGGCGTGATGTCCGTCGTCTACCACTGGGCCAACGGCCTGTGGACCGCCGCGATCTCTTGGGGTATCACCACCAGCGAAGCCGCGATGAAGCGATGGGGCTATGCCTGCTTCGGCTTGTTCTTGGCACTGACTGTCTTCTTCCTCGCCGCAATGGGCGGGGCACTGCGGTTCGATTTAGCTGAAGACACCACTGCCGACCAGAAGGCCGTATTAATCGAAGCGGTCAAAAGTGACGAACTATCAAAAGAACTAAGCAAACTACTTGTCATCGAAGACATCCAAGACGCTGAACTCCGTGAGCGCTTCGAGTCGATGGAAACAACAGGCGAATAATTAAACCGCGGAATTTATTAGACCGAACAAATTGCTCGCGCTAGGATTGAAACGTTATGGCAGACACACCCAAAGTAATCGTAGTTGGCGGGGGACTCGCTGGACTCGCCGCGGCCGTCCGTGTCGCGGAGTCCGGCGTCGCCGTCGAACTCTTCTCCATGGTCCCGGTCAAACGCAGCCACAGCGTCTGCGCCCAAGGCGGGATCAACGCCTGCACCGAGCCCGTTCGTCAAGAAGGTTTCTCCGAGTGGGACCACTTCGACGAGACGCTCTACGGCGGCGACTTCATCAACCACCAACCGCCGGTCTACGAGATGGCCTACGCCGCTCCGAAGATTATCGACCTCATGGACCGCATGGGAGTGCCGTTTACCCGGACGCCCGAGGGCTTCCTCGACCGCCGTTACTTCGGCGGCAGTGTCTTCCGACGCACGCACTACACCGGCGCATCGACCGGCCAACAACTTCTCTACGGCCTGGATGAACAGGTCCGCCGCCGCGAGTCCGAGGGTCTGGTCAAGA
>JBGCDC010000088.1:0-23508 GCA_045105055.1 Phycisphaeraceae bacterium
ACACGATAGCGGCGACAAGACCATCCTCGGCCAAACCGATTCCTTTAACGGCGACAGCTTCGTCAAGCTGCTCCTCGCGCACCAGGCCTGCTCCCGGTTCATCGCGCTGAAGCTGTACCGCCACTTCGTTGCGGACGTGTCCGACGATTGGGACATGCTGGACAAGGGGACCCAGCAGGTGATTGATGACTTGGCCAAGCTGCTGCGTGAGGAAGACTACGAGATTAAGCCGGTGCTGACGACGCTGTTTAAGAGCCGCCACTTTTACGATGCGGGCATCGTTGGCAAGCAGATTAAAAGCCCAGTGCAGGTCGTGGTGGGTACGATTCACCAGACCGGCGCGCCACTACGCAGCGACCGCACGATCGCGACCGCGCTGCGCGGGATGGGCCAGCAGTTGTTCGAGCCGCCGAGCGTCGCGGGCTGGGAAGGCGGTCGTGCATGGATCAACACATCGACGTTATTTATGCGGCAGAACACTTGCGCGTATTTATTGACGGGCACGACGCCGGGCAAGAAATTTAAGAAGGATGACGAGGCGTACGACCCGATGCCGTTGTTGGCAGGCTTGGCGGATCGAAGCGCGAAATCGATTGTCGATTCGTTGTGCGACACGATGCTTGGCCAGCATGTCGGGCAGGCGCGTCGCGAGCCTTTGGTTCGATTTATGCAAGAACGCAATAAGGGTGTCACCGCGGACTCGCTCGTCGCGCTGCTGCTGCTGATCACCGCGATGCCGGAGTATCAGTTGTGTTGATTGATCATTAATTATTTCTGATTGATGCCTTGCCCCCAACACCCAACCCCCAAAACCCAACACCTACTATGTGCAACCACTACCACCCACTCACGACTGACACGCCGAAGCTGCTTAACGCTGCGTTTACGCGCCGCCGATTCCTCGGGGGCATGGCGATGCTGTCTGCGGCGGCGACCGTGCCCGGCTTTGTGGGCGCGACCTCTGATGCCTATGCCGACACGAACTGGTACACCACGTCAAAGCCCGGCGTTCCTGAGGATCGCGTGCTTGTCGTCGTCCAACTCTCCGGCGGCAATGACGGCCTCAACACCGTCGTGCCTTTCGGCGATGACAGCTACAACCGTGCACGCCCGGGCATCCGCATCAACGACGCGCTCAAGCTTGATGGCAGCGACGGCATCGGCCTCAACCCTGCGCTGCGACCCATCCAAGAGATGATCGGCCAGGGCCGCGCCGCCGTCGTTAACGGCGTGGGCTACCCCAACCCCAACCGCTCGCACTTCAAGTCCATGGACATTTGGCACACCGCCCAAACCGATGATAAAGATCAACGCGGCAAGGGCTGGGTCGGCCAAGCGATGGACGCCGCTTACCCGCTCGACCGCCACGGCAACGCGCCCGATGAGGCGGGCATGGCAACGGTGTCGATCGGTAACAACGCGCCGATGGCCGTGCTAGGCAAACACGTTCAACCCGTCGCGTTCCAAAACGCCGGAGCGTTTCAGTGGGCCGGTCACGGCGTGCACGATGTGGTCTCGAAGGGCTACGACGCGATCAACAAAAACAAAGCCGAGGCCGATACCGCCGACCCGCTCGCTTTCGTGCAGCGCACCACGCTCGATGCGCAGGTCGCGTCCAACAAGGTTCGCAAAGCTGTACAAGGCGAAACCGACACCCGCTTCCCCGCAAACCCACTTGCTCAGCAGCTCTCGATGGTCGCGAAGATGATCCGTGCCGAATTGCCGACGCGCGTCTACTACGTCACGCTCGGCGGGTTCGACACCCACGCCCAGCAAGCCAACAAGCACACGCAGCTGCTCACCCAGTTCGCCGAGTCGATGAAGGCTTTCTACGACGAGCTCCACGCCACCGGGCACGACGGCCGAGTCGTCTCGCTCGCGTTCTCCGAGTTCGGCAGACGCCTGCAACAGAACGCATCCAACGGCACCGACCACGGCGTCGCGGGACCGTCCTTCGTCTTTGGCCCATCCGTCAAGCATGGCTTGCACGGCAGCTACCCCTCGCTGACTAATCTCGACAAGGGCGACCTCATCCACACGACTGATTTCCGAAGCGTCTACGCCGACATCCTCGACAACTGGATGGCCATCGATTCCCGCAAAGCCCTCGGGGCCAAGTACGACCACCTCGGCCTATTCGCCAAAGGCAAACGGGCTTGACCGGGACAACAACCCCGCCACGCACCTCGGCACCCTCGTCTCAACTGAACGGGGGTGCCGTTTTTGATGGCCGACCCCTGCTACAATTACCCGCCACCGAAGCCCATGCTTTGAAAGCGTGGGCTTCTGCCATCCATCACCAAACGATTTGCACGCCCCATGAGCGCTCAAAAGACCATCCGTAACTTCTGCATCATTGCTCACATCGACCACGGCAAGTCCACCCTTGCCGACCGGATGCTCATGGGTACCGGTGCGATGGACGAGCGCACCCGCAAGGACCAGGCCCTCGACAATATGGACCTCGAGCGCGAGCGCGGGATCACGATCAAGTCGTCGGCCGTGTCCGTGGACCACGTCTACAACGGCGTGAACTACGAGCTGAACTTTATTGATACGCCGGGCCACGTCGACTTCCACTACGAGGTCAGCCGAGCCCTCGCCGCGTGTGAGGGTGCGATCCTCGTCGTCGACGCGACCCAAGGCGTCGAGGCACAGACGGTTGCGAACCTTTATAAAGCCGTCGAAGCCGACCTTGAGCTGATCCCCGTCGTTAATAAGATCGACCTGCCCAGCGCCGAACCCGAAAAGCGTGCGCTACAGGTCGAAGAAGTGCTCGGCCTCGAAGCGAACGACTGCATCTTCACCTCCGCGAAGACCGGCGTCGGCGTCAAGGAACTGCTCGATGCGATCTGCGAGCGATTCCATCCCCCGGCCGGTGATCCCGATGCGCCATTGCAAGCCCTCGTCTTCGACGCGAAATACGACGACTACCGAGGCGTCATCGTCTACTTCAGGATGATCAACGGCACGATGAAGAAGGGCGACCGCATCCGGATGATGGGTGTGAAGCGCACCTTCCATGTCACCGAACTCGGCAAGTTCCGCCCGCAGATGCAGGCAAACACCGAGCCCTTCGTCGCGGGCGATGTCGGCTACATGGTCGCGTCGATCAAGACGCTTGAAGATGTGAACATTGGCGATACGATCACGCTCGATGTGAACCCAGCTTCCGAACCGCTGCCCGGCTACGAAGAGCCCCAGCCGATGGTGTTCTGTGACTTCTATCCCGCTGGCGAGACGCAGTTCGACGATCTTCGCGAAGCGATCAACAAGCTGCACGTCAACGATGCGAGCTTTACCTACGAGCCCACCAACTCCGAAGCGCTCGGCTCGGGCTTCCGCTGCGGGTTCCTCGGCATGCTCCACATGGACATCATCCAGGAACGACTCGAACGCGAAGGCGATGTCCAACTCGTTCAGACCGCGCCGACGGTGACCTATGAAATCCTGTCACGCGGCAAGATGGGTGAAACCGAGACGCTCTACATCACCAACCCCGCCGACCTGCCTGATCCGTCAAAGGTGATGGAGATTCGTGAGCCGATCGTCCGTGCCGAGATCATCACGCCCAACAGTTCCATCGGCGACATCATGAAGCTCTGCGAACAACGCCGGGGCATCTACATACAGCAGAAGTTCCTTGCGGATGATCGCCAGATTTTGGAGTACGACCTGCCGCTGGCCGAGATCATTTATGACTTCTTCGACAAGCTCAAGTCGATGACCTCGGGCTACGGCACGATGGACTACCACGTCACCGGCTTCAATAAAGACAACCTCGTCAAGATGGACATCCTCGTCAACGCCACCGCTGTCGAGGCCCTGTCGATCATCGTCCACCGCGACAAAGCCGAGTACCGAGGCCGACACTTGCTCAAACGACTCAAGCAAGAGATCGACCGCCACCTCTTCGAGATCCCTCTGCAAGCGGCGATCGGCGGCAAGATCATCGCGAGGGAAACCATCAAGTCCGTCGGCAAAAACGTCACCGCCAAGTGCTACGGCGGCGACGTCTCCCGCAAGCGCAAACTCCTCGAAAAACAAAAGGCTGGCAAAGCTCGGATGAAAAAAGTCGGCTCCGTCGACATCCCGCAAAAAGCCTTCATGGCGGTGTTGGATACGGGGGAAGGTTAAGTCTTGCCCAAGCTGCTTCGTATCTTGGCTTTGCTTTGGATTGCGCTGATGCTGGGCTTTAATCTCTTTTACGCTACCAGCAAGTTGACTCTAAGGATCACTTGGACCGGCGTAAATTCCGGCGGGACCATCTATGAAGAGTGGTATGAAATTGGATGGCCTGCGCAATTAATTGAAGTCAGAAAAGACCAAGCTACTCAGGATTTTAATGCATCTATTGATAGCAGTTTTGGTTTGGCCATAGCGTTCGACCTCATTGTCTGGGCTATCCTGCCAATCGTGTTTTGGCTCACGGCGAATCGTTTAATTAAGCGTACTCGTATCGCAAAGGGGCTTTGCCATCGTTGTGGATATAACCTCGATGGCTCTGTGTCTGATCAATGCCCCGAGTGCGGTACTGATATTTATATGCTCACGACATTAAAGAAGCCCACAGATTGAATCTGTGGGCTTCTTTGTTTTGCTTGGTTGTCGTCTCGCTTACGCGATCAGCTTATCGATCTCATCTGCGTAGGCCGCTTCGGGCTGCATGCCTTGGAAGGACTTTACGGCTTCGCCGTTCTGCATGAGGATGACCGTCGGGATCGACGAGATGCCGTACTTCACGGCGGTGTCGCGGTTGCCATCGGTGTCGAGTTTGCCGACCTTGACGGTGTCGCCGTATTTCTCGGCGAGCTTGTCGATGACCGGGGCCAACATGCGGCAGGGCATGCACCACTCGGCCCAGAAGTCGACGAGGACGGGGGTTTCGGATTTAAGAACTTCTTCTTCGAAGTTAGCGTCAGTAAATGTATGTACAGCTTCGCTGGCCATGGTGAATCTCCATGTGTGGCGGATTTCCCGCCGTGAATTGGGAACAAACGAGCTGGATTCTAGGCCTGCCAAGGCGTCGCGGCAAACACCCTCACGTGTTTGCTCCGAAGCGTTGGGCGGCGTGAATCGTTTCGGTGCCCGTGCCCGGCAACATGCCGAGCGATAGGACAACCTCTGCAGTGATGGGTTTATTCCGTCTGTCTCGCACTTTGTAGGAGTCGATTTACTTTTAGGATCGGCGACGCCGCATCAATAAGCCCGTGGTGAGGAGCAATAGTGCGGCGCTGCTTGGCTCGGGGATCGGCTGCTGTCGGATGGTGAAGGTGCTGATGCCGTCTGGCACATCGACGTGGAAATCGATTTCGCCGACGTAAGTGAAGTCGGGGACGATCGCGCCGCTTGCGACGAGTTCGTCTTCGGTCGGAGAGACAACGGTGGGCCAGCCGGGGCTGGGGTTGAAGTCAGTTGCTGGCGTCACGCCGACGTTATCGAATTTGAGGCCGTCGCCGATGGTGGATTGGACGAAGCCAACGCCTGAGCCGAAGCCAAGGACGATCCGGTAGCCGGTCCAGTCGAGGCCTGTGTTGTTGAAGACGCCTTCTCTGACCCAATACTCTGTGGTTCCGTTGCCGTTGTCGGAGACGGACAGGATGATATCGACGGGGCCGATCGCGGTGTAGTCTTTCTGCGCGATGGTCAGGATGTTGCCGTTAGGTCCGCCGACATCGTCGTTGCCTGGCGATGTGGTCGCGACGGCTTCGCCTGCAACCGACGCAACGCCGCTGGACCAAGTCAGAAAATCGATTTCGCCACCGTTCGCTGGGAGTGCAAGTGTTGTCGTGGCTGCGAGGGCGCAAGCGAGTAAGCAGTGTGAAGTGTTGTTTGGCATGGGTGGCCTTTCCTCGGTGTGATCAGAGATGAATCGGACGTGACATGTACAGCAGCCTTATCGCTGCGGCGTATCCTGATCGTACCGAGGCACGGGATAACCACAATCCTCCTAAAGGTTGATATTGGTCAGATTATTGAACGAAATAGGCAAAATCACCCGGGAGGGTTATAAACGCGTCGGCAGGCGATTGTGCCCTCAGGAAACGTGTGGCCGAAGGTCCATGACGTGGAGCTCGGCGGTGGTGTTGCCGCGCCACTCGTTGATCGAGGGCTGGAAGACGACATCGATCTTTGCACCGGCGGGCAGGGTCTCTGCGAGGTCACCCATGCTCCAAGCTACTGCTCGGATAGTGCGCGAGGTTCCGGCGTTGCCGTCGCGGAGTTGCATGGAGAGGTGCTTGCCGCCTGAGCCCATTTGTTGGGCGGGGCGATCGAGGGTTAGGCCTTGGAGCATGAGCCGAGGCTTGGGGTTGCCTCGGCCAAAGGGCGCGAGGGATTTAATCAGGTGGAAGACATCGGTCGTGCAGTCGGCGAGCGTAAGGTCGGCGTCCACTCGGATGTGTTGCACCAGTTCGTCCGGGCTGAGCAGCGTGTTGACCTGCTCGATGAGGTCGGCGCGGAAGGCGTCGATGTTGTCGGCGGGGAGAGATAGGCCCGCGGCCATGGCGTGTCCGCCGAACTTGGTGAGGTGCTGGTTGCAGGTTTGAATCGCGTCGTGCAGGTTGACCGCATCGACACTGCGGGCTGAGCCCTTGGCGGTTTGTGTTGACGCATCGATGCAGAGCAGAACAACGGGGCGGCAGAACTTTTCGACCAGTCGGCTGGCGACGATGCCGACGACGCCCGGATGCCAGTCTTCGTGGGCAAGGACGATCACGCGGGTATTGGGTTGGTCGTAGCCCGCATCAAGGACCATCTGCGTGGCTTGTTCGACGATCTCGCGTTCGGTGGCTTTGCGTTCGTCGTTGACGTCGTGCAGGTACTCGGCGAGTTCTTTTGCACGCTCGCCGGTCGCGGTGGTGAGTAGCTCGACGGCTTCCTTGGCGTGGCCCATGCGTCCACAAGCGTTCAGGCGTGGGCCGAGCACGAACCCGATGTGATAGCTGTCGATTTTTTCGCTGCGGAGTTGAGAGGCATCGATGAGCGCGTTGAGGCCTTGGAAGGAGGTGTGGCTGATGCGTTGCAGGCCGAAGGTCGTGATCGCGCGGTTCTCGCCGACGAGCGGCATGACGTCGGCGACGGTGCCGAGCGCCGCGAAGGCGAGCAGATCGAGCAGGAGCTTGCGGTAGGCGTCGGGTAGCTTGCCGCCTTGCTCGCAGCCGGTGTACTCGAGGGCGAACTGCCAGGCGAGTTTGTAGGCCACGCCTGCGCCGCAGAGGTCGCGGTTGGGGTAGGGGCTAGGTGTTGGGTTCTGGGTGTTGGGTTCTGGGGGTAGGCCGGGGTGGACGAGGGCGTAGGCGTCGGGCAGGTTGTCGAGGTCGAACTCATGGTGGTCGGTGATGATGAGGTCGACGCCGAGGTCTTTGGCGACCTTGGCGGGCTCGGTCGCGGTGATACCGCAGTCGACGGAGATGATGAGTGGGCAGGCGTCGGTTGATCCCGCGAGGTTAGCGATCGCCTCGGCGTTTAGGCCGTAGCCCTCGTCGAGGCGGTGTGGGACGTAGGTTTGGACGGATGCCCCGGCCTGTTTGAGTGTGTGGTAGAGGATGGATGAGGCGGTGACGCCGTCGACGTCGTAGTCGCCGTAGATGATGATGGGCTGTTGCTGTTCGACGGCGAGCTTGAGGCGCTGTGCCGCGCGGACGCAGCCGGGCAGGGTGGCGGGGTCGTGCAGGTGCTTGAGCTTGGGGTTGAGGAATCGCTCGGCCTGATCTGTGTTCTCAACGCCGCGTGCTCGCAGCAGACGATTCACAAGCGGATGCAGGCCCGGCAGCAGGGGCACTGCGTCGATTGGGGCGTCGGTCGTTTGCCAGCGGGTGGCGGGTGGCGTCCGTGCAGCAGTCATCGGCTCAGCATAGCGGGTTCGCCCAGTCATGAAAAAGACCGTGGCAACCGCAAGGCGCCACGGTCTTGGTTGCGGTTGTTTGGCTTTGGGCTTACCGCTGTTGGGGCTGCCGATCGCTCTCGCGGATTGTCATGTCGGCGTCGATCACCTTGTACTTGTCCGCACCCTTGGGCTTGTACCAGAACACGGGCTGATCCTCGCTTCCGATCTCGACCCCATTGCCGGCGTAGGTGTATGCGATGTCTTGCTTGGTAAGGCTCTCCAGGAAGTCGTACGCCGTGAACACGCTTTCGATGGCGGCATTCAGGTGCTCGTCGGTCATCTCGATACCGTCGCCTTTGAATAGTGGCTTGTCCGGGTTCGCTTTTTCCCATGCGTCCGTCATGGCGTCGATCATCAGCCCGCTGAGAAGTTGGTCGGGCAGGTTCCCGTCGGTCTCGGCGGCGTAGAGCGCCATCGCGAGTGCGAGGTCTTCGATCCCGGGCTCTGCGCCGTTGAACTTGTCAATCGCCTTGTCCAGTTGATCGAGTGTTTCATCAAGCTGGTCGATGATGTCGTTGGCCTTACTCAGTTTGTAGTCCTTCGGTGGGGTGAGCGAGAACAGATCCGCATCGAAGTCCTGGTCGTACTTGAAGTTTTTGAGCGTACTGATCACCTTGGTCGTCTCGTCGATGACAGCGATGTAATCGATCTGGATCGGTAAGGCGGTCTTGGCGTCCGACCAGATGTCCGCGGTATCGAAGTCCTGGTCCTCGGGGTCGTGTACGCGATAGCCGATGGCTTGCTGGCCTTTGATGAGCTTCTGGCCGAGCTTGGTGTACTTGACCTTGCCCAGGGCTTCGTTCTTTTGTGCTTTGCGGAAGTGGTCCTGGATCTCGGCGATTAGGTTGGTCGGTTTCTGGTCGTCTGTGAAGTTAGAAAGCCCATCGATTAAAAAGGCCTCCTTGAGTTCCGCGTTCAGAAACAGCAGCTTGTCGGCGGGGACGTCGGCGATCGCGACGATGTCCATGGGCAACTCGACTCGGACTCGCTGCGGGAACTGCATATAGACCGTGTATGGATCTTCGATTTCGGGCTGCTCGCCGTCCTGATAGACCACGGTGTGGGTCTCGTAGCTGGCGTTGTTGATCGCGAGAATCGCCGTGGCGACGTCCTCGAAGGCGATGGCTTTGGACGGCGTCATCGTGGTCATGGCGAAGACGCCGATAGCGGTGAGTAGGGCAAGGGATGCGGCGAATTTCATGACGGTTACTCCGGTGAATGTGAATAGCGGTTTGTGCTCGTGTTCGGTGTCGGTCTCACGCTGGTCGTAGGCCTCCAGCACCTGTCGACGCAGCGCGTCGCGGTGATCTTCGTTGACCGTCGTGTCGGGGGTGGCTTTGGCGATCATGTCGATAAGGTCTTGGTCGGGGTTGGTCATGGGGGGTGCCCCTTTCTGGTAGTTAAGTTTCATTTAGTCTTTGTTGAATCGTTCGCGGAGTTGGCCCATCGCACGACTCAGAGCGACACGCACCGCGGCGGGTCTGAGGTCCACGATCCCTGCGATCTGTTCGTGCGGCAGTTCCTGCATGTAGCGCAGCGTGATCAGCGTCTGGTCACGTGGCTTGAGTTGGAGAATCGCCTCATAGACCGCTGGCCAATCGAGGTGGTCATTGCGATCGTGGGTTTCGGCCTGTCCGATCCGGCGGCTGTTCGCGGCGGACTCGAGTAGTTCCTTTCGGCGTTCGTAGCTGCGCACGTATTCGTTGATCTTGTTGGTCGCGATCGTGTAGAGCCACTGGCTGAACTCGCCGTCGGATCGACCTCGAAAACTGTCGATCTTGGTCGCAGCGGTGAGGAACACGTCGCTGGTGAGGTCTTCGCCGACGGACTGCGAGTAGAGCCGACGGCTGCAGTACTTCAGGATCTTGGGGTAATACCTGTCGTACAGGTCCGCGAAGGCCTGCCGATCCGTCTTGACCCGTTGGACGAGCGCGTCCTCGGCTTGATCTTGGTCTGTCAGTGCGGTCATGGTTTTCATGCCCCTTCAGATGCGTGAGTCGCGAGAGTGCAACGAAGAAATCAAAATATTTGATAAAAAGCATCGCTTGTTCGTGTTATGTTTGCTGCATGTTCTTTGCCCTGGATCAGCATCGTAAATCTAATTGCCTTGCAGCCCACGCGAACGGCGTTACAATGTTTGGCTCGCTATACCTAACCCCAAGGAGCCGGCCATGCCGAAGCTCAAGACTCATAAAGGCCTTGCCAAACGTGTTCGCATCACCGGTAGCGGCAAGGTGAAATTCACCAAGCGCGGCAGGCGTCACCGCAACAGCCACATGTCCGGCAACACGATCCGCAGTTTGAATCGGCCTAACGTGCTAAGCCGATCTGCTGCACGGACCTTGGAGAAGAAGCTGCACATCCGCGTCAAGGGCGCAGAAGACTAAGCAGTTCAAACGATTTTCCGCTGACGCGCGTAAAGCGTCGGCGATGACTAGCGGCTAGGGACCTAAGCGAAGCGTTGCTTCCCCCTTGATCGCACAACAGGAGACGAGCCATGCCTCGTGCACAGAAAGGCGCCGCAAGGCGTCAAGCAAAGAATCGTTGGTTTGCAAAAGCCAAGGGCAACCGCGGCGCCCGCCGAACACAGTGGCGACGCGTTCAAGAAGCAGTCATCAAGGGCGGCACCTACGCCTACCGTGACCGACGAACCGTGAAGCGTGACTACCGCGCTTTATGGATCACGCGTATCTCCGCTGCCGCTGAAATGCGTGGGATGAAGTACAGCCGGTTCATCAACGGCCTCAAGCTCGCATCCATCTCACTGAACCGCAAGATGCTCAGCGAGATCGCCATCCACGACCCCGAGACCTTCGACACCATCGTCGAGCAGGCCAAGGCAGCACTGGAAGCAAAGCAAGAAGCTGACAAGCAAGCGCAAGCGGCATAAAGCCACTGATCGCAAAACGAAAATCACTCGAAGCCCATGGATATAATCCGTGGGCTTTTTTTATGGTTCTTGCACATCCCTGACATTGTCCGCGTAAACTAATTCGCATGGATACTGCACAAGAACGACAAAACCGTGAGATCGCCCTGTCCCGAGAGACCTGGCGACTCTTCCGCATCCTCTCTGAATTTGTTGACGGCTTTGATGTCATGTCCGAGATCGGCGCGGGCGTCACCGTCTTCGGCTCGGCACGGACTCAGCCCGGCGAGAAGTACTACGACCTCGCGGTCGAGTGCGGCCAAAAGATCTGCGCCAAAAAATTTGCTGTCATCACTGGCGGCGGCCCGGGCATCATGGAAGCGGCCAACAAGGGCGCGATGGAGTGCGGCGGCCACAGCGTCGGGCTAAACATCGACCTGCCCTTCGAACAAGAGCCCAACCCCTACCAGACCCACGCGCTGGACTTCCGCTACTTCTTCGTCCGCAAGGTCATGTTCGTCAAGTACTCTTGCGGCTTCATCATCTTCCCCGGCGGCTTCGGCACCCTCGATGAACTCTTCGAGACCCTCACCCTCGCGCAGACCCAAAAGATCCACCCCTTCCCCATCGTCCTCATCGGCCACGATTTCTGGGACGGCCTACTCGACTGGGTCAAAGAAACCCTCGACGAGAAGTTCCACACCATCAGCCCTGAAGATATGAATCTCATCCAAGTCACCGACGATGTCGACGAAGCGATCAAGATCATCAGCGACAACTTCGAGCCCGACAAATGGAAGAACCAAGTCCGCCCCGCAATGCCGGGTCCGTCACTGAAGACGGCGCACTTGGAAGAGGGTTTGGATAAGAAGTAATCGGTTTAGCGGCCGCGGCGCAGCCGCCCGTTTGACTCGTTTTATCGCGAACAGTGGCGGCTACGCCGCGGCCGCTAAACATCTTTTCAATACGCCTTCTGAATCTTCGCGCCGGGGTAGTAGAACGCGAGGATTTTGTCGCTTCGGGTACCGGTGCTGGCCATGTGTTGGGCGCCGAATTGGCACATGCCCACGCCGTGGCCGAAGCCTTGGCCGGTGATGGTGACAGCGTTGCCAGTGACTTTGTAAACCGCGTGACTAGAGAAGGCGAGATTGGCTGGTTCGATCTTGGGCAGGCTGCCTGCTGGAAAATTGGTCGCCATGCGCAGGTCTTCGCAAGTCATGTCGAAGCGTTGGCCGGTGCTATCGGTCACCCGCAGCATCGTCGGCCTGCGGACCTTATTCACCTTGGAAACTTGGACGCTTGAGAGCTGGCCGATGCGCGAGACAGGGTGGTTGTTGACCTTGCCCCACGCGGCGATGCGTTTTGAGAGTGTCGCGCGGTCGCGTTGAATCGGACCCCAACGGAACTTGGTCGAGGCTTGGCCCCATCCGCCGTGAACGCGGCCACGCAGCGGCGCGAGATCGTCCACTTTCTCTGGCCAAGCCGCGATCGCATCCTGACCCACGCCGCCGGAGCAGCTCGAATAAAACGCGGGTAGCACACGGCTTTCATAAACAAGGACCTTGCCCGCGGTGTCGGCCACGGCCGTCCGTGCTTTGTCGCTTGCCTTCGCGCCGATGTAGGCCTGGCTGGCTTGGCTTGCTTCAAGGTCGAAGTGGCTGTTCTTACGGATGGGCAGGTTCATTTCCCAGATGGCGTAGCTGCGTGCGGCGATGGCTTGGGCCCGGTAGGCCTTGAGGTCCCAATTGGGGTAGAGCTCTTTGGAGAGGACGCCGGGCAGGTACGACTCCATCCCGACGCGGTTGATCGCGTCGAATGTGCCTAGGTTTTGGTTGGCTTTGTTAGTGTTCGCGACGAGTTCGATCCGGCCGGGGTAGGGGTTGTCTTGGCTTCCGGGGGTGGCGATCGTGATATTGCCTGCTTGGCTACGGATTTCGAGTGTGGTTAGACGCCAGCGGACGGTGGTGCCGTTGGGCTCGGTGAGGACGAAGCCTTGGCGGTCGTGGGTGATTCGGAGCGGGGATTGGAAGGTGTACGGCCGAGCCTTGCCGATGTCTTTGACGCCCGGGCCGACGGTGATAGAGCTGCTCGCGGTGAGCGTGGCGGTCGGAAGCTCACGTCCGATACGGATGCGGAGCTGCGGCTCGGTGTTCTTCGTCACGACGAGCGGGCCACGCCTAGCGGTGAGGCGGGACTCGGTCGCGCTGCGGTCGGTTTGATAGGTGGGGGTCTTCTGCGTGCGGTGCGTCGTGTTTGACGGCGTGGTGCTGTGTCGACATGCGACAACAAGGACCAAGAGCGCGAGCATCGAAGGCAAGACAAGACGGAAGCGGGTCATAGCGGATCGTTTCTTTGAAGTGGGGTGCTTCTATTCAATCGGCAAGGCCGGTTCGTTCACGGCAATATCGCATCGAACCCGGCCGGCCACGTACAATCCCGCTATGCACGCTAACCTGCATCTACTTAATAAACACTTCGGCATCGAAGACGTCCTCCACTTCTCCGGCGGCGAGGGTGGGCTTTGGCGGGCCGAGATCACGACCGATCAATGCGTCGCTGAGCTATACCGCCACGGCGCTCACCTGACGCGTTGGCGTCCCAAAGGACATGACGAAGTCATCTGGCTGTCGCAGCAGGCCCGCTTCCTCTACGACATGCCGATCCGCGGCGGCGTGCCCATCTGCTTCCCATGGTTCGCGGGCAATCAACCCAAGAGCGACCCCGACGGCCCGGCCCACGGCTACGCCCGAACCACCACCTGGGAATACATCGAAGCCAAGCACGACGATGCTGGCGTCACGATCTCGATGCGAACAGCCTTCGAGCCCTTCGCCCTGCAATACGACGTGACCTTCGGCAAGACCCTGACCATGCAGCTCAACGTCACGAACACCGGCAGCGGCCCGGCGACCTTCGAGTCGGCACTACACACCTACTTTGTCATCAGCCAGATCAAGCAGGTACAGGTCAACGGTCTGGAAAACGCCGACTACCTCGACACCGTCGGCGGGAACCTGCAGAACCTGACTCAAGACGATCAGCCGATTAACTTCGATGCAGAGACCGATCGCACCTACCCCAGCAGCGCGACGACAAAGATCATCGACCCCGGCCTGCAACGCATCATCACCATCGAAAAACAACACAGCGGCTCGACCGTGGTGTGGAACCCGTGGTCGGCAAAAGCCAAAGCCATGGCCGACTTCGGCGACGACGAGTGGCCGGGCATGCTCTGCGTCGAGTCGGGCAACATCGAACCAAACGCAATCGAACTCGCGCCCGAACAATCGCACACCATGCGTGTCGTGATTAGCGTGAACGCGATTGAAAAGTGAAATGAATTAGCCACGATGCTACATCGCCGGAGAGTCGTGAAGCATCCCGCCAGCACCTGCGATGCATAGCATCGCGGCTAGGATCAGAGTCATACATGCGCAGCGAAACCACCATCCTGCCCGGCGACAACCCGGCCGCAATCAAACAAGCTGCAGCACGATTGCGCGACGGCGAAGTCGTCGGCATGCCCACCGAAACCGTCTATGGCTTAGCCGCAGATGCACTTAACGTAGCCGCGGTCGCCAAGGTCTTCGAAGCAAAGCAGCGTCCCAGTTTCGATCCGCTGATTGTGCATGTGCCTGATCGTGAACAGGCATCTAAACTCGCGGTGTTCAACGAACAAGCCGAGCGATTGGCCCAAGCGTTTTGGCCCGGGCCGATGACGCTGGTGTTGTCGCGCCGACGTGGTGCGAATGATGAACCCATCGTGCCGGACTTGGTCACAGCGGGCTTGGACGCGGTTGGTTTGCGTGTGCCGGACCACCCGGTGGCGCTTGCCTTGTTAAGTGAAACACAACGCCCACTCGCTGCACCGAGCGCCAATACCTTCGGCTCGATCAGCCCAACACTCGCACAACACGTCGTTGATGAGCTCGGCAACAAGGTCGGTGTCGTGCTCGATGGTGGGCCCTGCGATCGTGGGGTCGAGTCAACGGTAGTGCGAGTCACGGATGCCGGCGTTGAAGTGCTGCGACTCGGCGCGTTACCCGTGGAGCTCATCGAACAAGTGATTGGTGGTCCTGTATTGGTGTGTCCACCTAGCAGCTCGCCGGGGCTTGATGGTCAGGCAAAGCCCGCGCCAGGCATGGTCGATCGCCACTACGCCCCCGGTACGACGATGCGTTACTTTGATCAGAGGGAATCAATCGATTCATTTGAGCCAACGGGCCGATGGGCGCTGCTCTACGTCGGTTCAATGCCTGATCATGGCGAGCGATATGAAGTCACCCGGAACCTTAGCGACTCAGGTGATCTAGCTTTCGCTGCCGCGGCTTTGTTCAGCACGCTCCGCGAACTGGACGGAATGGGTTTGGATGGTATCGCCGCATTGGCCGTAGAGAACGAAGGCCTAGGCCGAGCGATCAACGACCGGCTACAGCGCGGTAGTACGCGACCTAATTAGCGGCATACCGACACGCGAAGCGGCACCCTCGTCAGGTAAATGCATCCGAAGCGCGATTGAGTTGATTACGATACTCCGGTGCCTGCTTTTATCTGTAAACCCATCAACGCTCTCGTGTCTTACCTGCTCATCGCGATGGTGTGGTTATATCGCTGGACGTTGGGTTGGTTCATGGGTGGGCAGTGCCGATACCAACCGACGTGTAGCCAGTACATGCTCGATGCGGTCGCGAAGCATGGCCCGTGGCGTGGGGGTTGGCGCGGACTTAAGCGGATCCTACGCTGTCACCCTTGGGGCGGCGGCGGTCACGATCCTGCTTAACTTTTAGTTCGCCTTACTTACGCCGCTTTTTTGCCGACCATGTTCTGCAACATCACAGCGATCGCTTCGGGGTTCAGCTGTGCGGCAGCGATATTGGCTTCTGCGATCGCACGCGGCATGCCGTAGACGACCGACGACTCTTCGTCTTGAGCGATCAGCGTCGCTCCGAGTTCGTGGAGCGTTTTTGCACCGGTCAAGCCGTCGTCGCCGATACCCGTGAGCACGACGCCGAGTGTTTGTCGGCCGACGGCTTTGGCACATGACTCAAATAATGCGGAAACCGAAGGCTTATACGCCGCGGTCACCGGCTCATCGCTGACAGTCGCGAAGAGTCGCCCCGCGCGTCGTATCACGTGAAGGTGTTGTGCCCCGGGCGCGATGTGGATCTGCCCGGGCAGGATCGGCGTGCCATGGTCAGCATGCACGACTTTCATCGGGCACACATCGTCTAATCGCTTGGACATCGACTGGGTAAACACGAGCGGCATGTGCTGAGCAACCACCACGGGCATTGGGAAATCTGCAGGCAGCGCAGGCAGAATCTTTTCGAGTGCTGGCGGGCCGCCCGTGGACGAGCCGATCGCAAGCATGCGGTAATCGCTGATGTTCAGTTTCGGGATGGCGTGCGAAGGCGTCGGTGGCGAGGTCCGGTTGGTACGCGGCTTACGCGACTTTGCCAACTCTCGGACAGACTTCACCAAGTGTTCTTTGATCTCGAGGATGTTCGCCGCACAGGTCGAGTGCTCTTTCGCGATCACGTCAGCAGCGCCCATGCGAAGTGCTTGCAGTGAAGCGACCGATCCTTCCGTCGTCAACGATGAAATCATCAACACCTGCGTAGGGATCTGTCGCATGATGTGGCGTAGCGCGGTAAGCCCATCCATCACCGGCATCTCGATGTCAAGGGTGATCACATCGGGCTCGTGTTGCTTGGCGTATTCGACTGCCATCTTGCCGTCGTGTGCTACCGCGACGACTTCGATATCGGGTTCTTCTTCGAGCATCTGACGGATCGCCCGTCGCATAAACGCCGAGTCGTCGGTGACCAAAACACGAGTTTTTTCGGATGTTGCTTTCATAGAACCTGTTGTCTTCATCGGGTGAATCGTGCAATTGGTTGATCGTTAGGCCGCAGTGCGAAGCTCGGATTCGGTGGAAAGGAGTTTTGGAGCGGTATCGCCTTGTTGGACTTCAAGCTGGCCACGTTTATTGGCCGTGATGCGGACCGGACCTTTGATCTCATTGAGGACGCGGTATTTGTAGTCGCCACAGATGATCAAGGCGTTGGGATGGACCACGCGGTTGATCTTAAGATCGATTGTTCGTATCGACTCGGCACGCTCGCATACGCTTTGCAGCGAGGGCTCTGCACGATCAAGCTGGATTTGTAGTTGTCCCATCTTCTGTCTGATCTGATCGAGCTTGGCCTGGTGTGTTGGTGCAATGCGAGCCCCGCTATTGGCGGTGATCATTTCCTGCTCTTCTAGGAGAGCACCGCGTTCTTCAATCATCTGAGCGACAAGTGCCGAGAGTTCTTCGATCAGTGGATCGAGCAGCGGAAGGGCACCGACATGCAGTTCAGTGATTGGTTGAGCGTTCGCGCCGAGGTCCATGAGCTCGACTTGCCCGGATACGTGGGTACTGCCTCCGATGAGCGAGCCGCGCGGGCTGTTGATGCTACCGAGCACGGTGCAGTTGCAGTTGATGATTTCACGTTCGACGCATAGGTCCGTTCCGATAGTTGTGTTGACGCCATCGAGGTACTTGCCGTAGACGGTGCCTTCAATCTCCGCGGTGCCTTCCTCGCGACCTGCGAAACCGCCTTTGGCATGGAGGTCTTTGCCTGCGATGAGGTTCGCGGCTTCAATCAGGCCACGCACTTCAATATTGTCACGAGCTTGTATGGTGAAGCAGTCCTTGACGCCTTGGCGAACGAGGACGTTCCCGGGGAAGTCGATGTTGCCTGTGCTGAAGTCGACGTTTTGATCGACTTCGAGCGTATCGCTGACGCGTGCGGTGATGCGATCGCGAATAAGGACGCCATCGATCTGAGCGATGAGGTTGTTGTTTTCATCGACGCCAATTGATTCGTCGTATTTGAAATCAAGCTGCTTTGCCGTACGTGCCGCAATGATTTTTCCACGAACGTCTCGGCCTTCGGTCCCCGGGACCTCTAGGTAAATCTTGCCGAGTACGTCGCCTGTCTTCACAACAGTGAACGTGGACTTGCCGTAGAAGCAGACCGCTTCATCTTCTTCATTCTCGTCGGCTTCCTCTGCAGGATCCGGTTCGTCAGGAGATGATTCGACTTGCCACTCAATGCGAGCATCGACACCGTGGACGGCGGGGGTTGCCTTGGCGATGACGCCAACGAACCGACCAGGTTCACTGGCCATCACTTCTGTGATGATCTCGATCACCGCGTCTTGATCGACCGCGCTGGCCGCGACGTCGGACGACGCCAGCAGCGATTCGCACACGGCTTGCGTCAGCGCTGAGCGATCGTAATCCTTAGGCAGGACCAACGATGCGGTCAGCGCATTCTCGGCGATGTCGATTTTTGGTTCGCTTTTCTCGTCCATAGCGGGGCTCGCTTCGATCAGTCTTGGTACCGATCATCCCGCGCGTAGCGGGGCCCCCTTCGTGCTACGAAGCGTTCGTTATGCCGCAGCACAGCGTTCCAGCGTTTCTTTAATCCGCTGGGCCATGATGTCCGGAGTGAACGGCTTCACGACGTAGTTGTTTACGCCAGCCTTGATCGCTTCGACCACTCGGCTTTTTTCTGCTTCGGTCGTGACCATGATGACCGGGGACGTGCCGCCCTGAGCGCGGTACTTCTTAACGAAGGTCAGTCCGTCCATGTTCGGCATGTTCCAGTCGACCAGCAGAAGCTCTGGTGCGAACGCGGTGACTTTACCCAGCGCGTCCAGGCCGTCGCAAGCCTCTTCTAGGTTGTCATAGCCGAGCTTCGTAAGGATACCCTTCTGGATATTCCGCATCGTTTTCGAATCGTCAATCAGTAAGACTTTCATCGTTTTGCTCCGAATGCTTCTATCAATTTTAGAAGCGCGTTGTTTGGTGTTTAGCGTTGTTTAAGAATGGTTTAGTCAGTAGTTGCCGCTGCGGTGGGAAGCAGCAGGGAGACTTCGACATTGAACTCGCCGATGTCGCAGGTGCACGGGATTTCGATCGTGGTCATGCTCTTTCGGCCGTAGACGTTGTGGCCCGAGCCGACGACGACGGTTGGTGTCGAGATGCCGACTTGCTTGCCGTTGAACTGTGCTTTTGCACCGCCGGAAACCATGTTGACGAGTTCACCGATCGCGTCGGCGAAGTCTTCGTGATCTGCAGCGAGTTCCATGCCGGTAAACAGTGCGACGGCTCGCTCTGCGGTTGCGGTTGGAAAGCTCAGCACGACCGTGCCTTCAACATCGCCGGTCATACCGATGATGCCCGAGACGTCGTAGGTCGGCGTCGCAGTACTTTTGATGCCGGGCGTACCGACGGAAACGGGCAACTGAAGCATGGTCTCAAAAACGTTTGAGATCGAGCTAACGAATGGTGTGATGTATGCGGGGTCCAAGGACTGCCTCCTGTGTTTTTGGGTGTTTACGCACCCTGAGTGGTTATCGGTTTATGCGGCACGCTTCTCAAGCGCTTGCGGGGTTTGTCTAATCAATTGAACGACATCGAGGATCAGGCTGACTTTGCCGTCTTCTCGGATGGTGGCACCGCTGAATGGTCCACCTTGTGTGTACGAATCATCAAGCGGTTTGATGACGATTTCTTGTTGTCCGATGAGTCGGTCGACGCAGAGTCCCGCGCGTTGTCCGCCGACGGATACGACCACAGCGAACTTGCCGCCGTCTTCTTCGACTGTCTCGTTGAGGCGTTTTCGCATATCGGTCAGCGGAAGAACGGTGTCGCGTAGACGCATGACACGTTGTCCTTGGATCGTGGAGACTTCGCCCTCTTCGGGACGAACGATTTCCTCGATCGATTGCAGCGGGATGCTGTACAGGTGCTTGCCGACGCCGACGATCATCGCGGGCATGATCGCAACGGTGAGCGGGATGAGGATCTCGATCGTCGTGCCTTTGCCCTTGGCGGATCGGATGTTGATCGTGCCGTTAAGCTTGGCGATGTTGGTTCGGACCACATCCATCCCGACGCCTCGGCCTGACAAGTCGCTGACCTGTGCCGCAGTCGAGAAGCCTGCTTCGAAGATGAAGCGGAAGACATCTGAGTCGTCGAGTTTTTCGAGTTGATCAGGGGTCGTGAGTCCCTTCTCGATTGCTTTGCTACCAATGACTTCGCGGTCTAGGCCCTTACCGTCGTCGATGATCGCGACGCGGACATGGCTGCCCTGGTGGTTGGCTTCGAGTTTGATGGTGCCCTTGGGATTTTTTCCTGCGGCCTTACGGTCTTCGGGTTGCTCGACGCCGTGGTCCGCGCTGTTGCGCAGGATGTGCACTAGTGGGTCGGAGAGGTTTTCGAGAACTGTTTTGTCGACTTCGGTTTCTTTGCCGACAAGTTGTAGATCGATTTGCTTGCCGGTCTGTCGAGCGAGGTCGCGGATGACGCGTGGGTACCGGTCAAAGAGCTTGGCGAGCGGCTGCATGCGCGTCTTCATTACGCTGACTTGTAACTCGCCTGTGAGACGATCGAGTTCACCTGCGGCGGCGTTGAACGATTCGATTTTATCTGGCTCGACATTGAGGTCTTCGAGCATCCGTGTCTGTGCGAGCACACGGTTTTTGTTTAGTACGAGCTGGCCGACGAGGTTGAGTAGCGACTCGAGTCGGCCCACTTCAACGCGGATGGTTTGCTCAGCAGCGACCTGCTTGGTTGGAGCAGCTTTTTTCGCTGGGGGCGCGTCTGCGGATGGATCGGCTTGCGTTGCGTCGGGTGCGGCTTTCACTTCGGCATCAGGCACCGTCGGCGCGGCGACTTCGGCAGTCGCCGATTCAGCAGGTGCTTCGGGCTCGGCTTGTGGAGCCGCATCCGCTGGTGCACTGATGACGCCGTCAAGCAGCAGCACTTGCACCGGGTTGTTCTCGTGAGCGCCGGTAATGTCTTCTGCAAGCGTCTCGTGCTTGCAGAGCATTTCGACACGCTCGCAAATGGTTTCAAGATTCCAATTCAGCGATCGGCCCTTCTCAAGCCAAGTCGATTGCTCGTCGAGCATCCACTTGATCCCGAGGATACGGATGCTCATCTCGTCAACCACCGCGCGGGGTGCATCCCCGATAGTCGAGGCGATGTTGATGAGTAGTTTGATCGCGATGTTGAGCGAGTCGAGTTCGAAAAACTCAACGGTTTTTGAAAGGTTGTCTGCGATCTCAGAAAGGCTGGTCGCGGCTTCTTCGCAGGTCGCGTCGTTGCCGAACTGGGTGATCACCTCGTTGATTTGCCCCGCATAGTCCTGCATGTCCGCGACCATGAACTCGAGCAGGTCTTGCTTCTGTGGCGGGAGCAATAGCGGGTTACCGGGCAGGCCCTGTTCGTCGAGCTCTTGGCAGGTGTTTGCTTCAGCAGGTGCTTCTGGCTCAGCGGCGGCTTCTTCTACTTCGCCCGCCGGTTGATTCTTGATGATCGATTCGAGTTGAGCGACCAATTCTGCAGGCGCTTCTTGGGCTTCTAGACCTGCGCTGAGTTCGTCGATCTGGCTACGGACGACGTCTGCAGATTGAAGCAGTGCATCCATGACCACGGTGCTGACCGCGATTTCGCCTTTGCGTAGACGGTTTAGCGCGTCTTCCGCCACATGCGCGAATTTAATCACGTTGTCTAGGCCGAGGAACGATGCAGCACCTTTGATGGTGTGCAGTGCGCGGAACGATGCGTTCAGCAGTTCACCTTGGCCGTCTTCATCGACGGACTCGAGCTTAACCAAGTCCGCGTCGAGCTGTTCAATCAGCTCGGTCGACTCGGTCAGGAAGTCCTGCATTAGGCTGGCATCAAAATCACTCATGGTTGCTTCTCGAGATCCGTTGTTGAGCCTGGATTACGCCTTGCGGTAGGCGAAGGCGCTGGGTAGGTCGATCTGAGCGAAGCCGGTGTCTAGGTTTCGCAGGGTTTCGCTGTGGCCGATGTAAAGCGTGCCATCGTTGGCGAGTTGGTTGTGGAAGGTCTTCACGACGTTGGTCTTCATCTCGTCGTCGAAGTAGATCATTACGTTTCGGCACATGATCAAGTCAAAGGTGCCAAACCGCCTCGCGGCGAAGGTGTCTTTGAGGTTGAGCTTTTCGAAGTTGACCATCGACATGATGTCGGGGTTTAGCTGGTAGTGGCGGTCGTCTTGTGTGAAGTATCGTGAGACGATCGCCGGGCTCGTGCTGCGCACCGCGTAGTGGTGGTAGCGACCCGAGCGTGCAATGTTGAGCACCTTCTCGGAGATGTCCGTACCAAGGATGTCGATCCGCCAGTCGGACAGCCGAACGCCGAGTGATCGGTAGATCTGGATGGCGAGCGTGTAGGGCTCTTCGCCCGACGAACATGCTGCGGACCAGATGCGAAGCGTCTTTGTTGCTTTGCGTGCTTCCAGTAGCTCGGGCAGGATGCGTTCCTCAAAGGTTTGCAGCTGCGGTTCGTTTCGGAAGAAGCTTGTCTCGTTGATCGTGATGCGGTTAAACATCTCCTGGAACTCGTCGGACTGGTAAGGCCCGGTCGTCAGGTACATGAGGTATTGGTCGTAGGTATCGAATTCGAGCTCTTCGAGCCGACGGGTCAGTCGGCTTTCGAGGACGTATTTTTTGGTGTCTTGGAAATGAATTCCTGAGCGGGTGTAAATGATTTTGCGCAGTTTCTCGAACTGCGTTTCACTCATGTTGATCGTTACGGGCATCGGGCCTCCGAGTATGTTTCGCCGTTAAGTCGGGCGTTGAGTCTGTGATTTGATTAGGCGGCTTGTGCGGTTGTATCGTTGCTGGCAGCGGTCGCAGCAAGTTCGAGTTCGCGTTGGCTAAAGAGTTTGTCTAGTGAGAGGAGGATCAGTAGGCCCGTGTCGAGCTTTCCAACGCCTTGGACGTATTCACTGTCTGCACCGCTGGCCATATTCGGCGCGGGCTCGACGATGTCGCTGCCGATTCGCAGCACGCGGTTGACCTTATCGACGGTGAACCCGATGACGCGGGACTCGGCTTCGCCTTGAACTTCGACAACGATGATTCGTTCGTCGCCGGTATTTTCGTTGACGGCCATGCCAAAGCGTTTACGCAAATCGACGACCGGAATCACCTTGCCACGCAGGTTGATCACACCTTCAACAAACGCCGGGCTCTGCGGGACACGCGTGATGGCCATCATGCGGTTGATCTCTTGCACCGCAAGGATCGGGATGGCGTACTCTTCTTGTCCGACCACAAAACTGACCAGTTGCAACAGGTCTTTGTCGGCTTGGTTGTTGGCGTTTTCGTTCGTGAATTCGCTGATTTCGTCTGACATGATCGGCTCCCGATTTTTCTATAAATCCATGTAAAAGGGGCAAGATGCACACGGCATCTGGCCCCCGTGCTTACCATCGACGTGCGATTACGCTTTCTTTAGGCCCCAGCTTTTTGATTCGTTCAGCAACTTCAACAGAGCATGAAGCCTGGCTCGTCACGCGATTAACCTGTTAAATGAGACCATCATTCAAACAGGAAAAACGAACGCTTTATCGGCGGACGCCGACGCGACTAATCTTTAAACCGCCCGATATTTCTGAATGGATTTACTTATCTAAATCTTCGAGCAATAGATAAGCCGTCTGCGTCATGCCTAATCGCTTGTACGTTCGCTGGGCCCGCTCGTTATCGCGCTCGACATAGAGCCGATAGCCACACACGCCCGACGCCTCGCCCATCTCGCGCACGGATTGGTAGAGAAGTTTGAATACGCCTTGCCGACGATGCTCGGGGTGGATGTACACGCTCTGCACCCACCAGACCTGCGCGTTGCGCCAGTCCGACCACTCGTACGTGATCATCA
>JBGCDC010000089.1:0-4821 GCA_045105055.1 Phycisphaeraceae bacterium
CCCGTGATCATCAATAAAAGCCCCGTCACACACCAGCTCCCCCAAAACAGCCTAAGCAAGACGCCACCGTTTTGCACCGCCTTCGTAAATGGACTCGTAGCGCCTTGTCGAATCAAGAGTTCGCTATCAATGGCTGAGGACAAGTCTTCTTGCAGCGTGCCCAGTTTGTCATGGCCACACTTCCAGCACCAAGCCATCGTCGGATCAACGCGCTCGTTACAGTGTTTGCAAAGCCAGGCTTGTAAGATCGAATCGTTCATTGAAAAAAACACGATCTACCAACCTAGAGAAGAAAAGTATTCGCGGTAGAACATCAATCCACCCGCGACAACATTGATCGCAAGACATAAACCCGAGATGATAATCAAAGCAACTATTTTTCGTTTCAAATTCAAGACACACAAAAATATGCCGACTGGCACAAGAAGGTATTGCATACAACCCATACTAGAGACTAAATTTCGAAATTTAGAACGAAGCTTGGCATGACGCCTGATCTTTTGGACTTCGCTCTTTTGTTCCGCTGATAAAACCATTGAGTTGATTATTTCATCAGTAGGCTCAATACCGCGCTCGTAGGCAAGGCCACGCCGGTAACTCTTCTCAGCCATATCAGCAGACGTCGTACGCCATTTGATCTCGTTACCTTCTATCGAAGGGGGCTGCGGCCTCGGAAGGAACCCGCCCACTGCATGGTTGTACCACTCGATCCGAATCGCGGTAGATGCGACTACGAAGGTGACAATCAGCATCAGTACGATTAAGAACCAAGAGCCATTTAGTCGGTCGCTCAACCCTTCATCGCCTCAGGATCGACGCCGATTTTTGCGAGCCACTCGCGGTAGGCGATTGGGCTGATTTCGCTGGGTTTGATTTCGCTCTTGCCGCCCCAGAAGACATTGGTGTAGTCGACTTCAATGCCCGCGTCTGCAAGGTTTTGATCGATCGCGGCTTTGTGAGCCATGACTAAATCTTTGTCGGTGCCGTGGGAGACGCCCATGATGTTCACATTGGAGAACTCTTCGCCGCCTTCACGCCAATAGGCGTGGGTCATGCAGTGGTGTCGGCCGACTTCTTCGCCCGCTTGCATCTCTTTGCCCTCAGGGACACGCCAATGGAAGAGCGCATTGAACTTGGTGACGCGCTGGCCATCTTTGTGGGCCTTGACGTGTTCTAAGAAAGTAGAGAATCGGCCGACGAGTTTGCGCTCGGCCAACGACTCGGCGACCTCGCAAAACTCATCAAGCGAGACGCCCGCTTCATCGGCGCGGGCCTGCCAAAGGTTCGCCGTCAGTTCGTTGGGCTCGATCTCACGCTTCAGCGACATCAACACCTTCCACTCGTGATCGTTCAGGTCAACGATGGTCGTATCCAGCACTCGGCCGGGCTCATCGGTTCGGCTGCCCGGCTCTAAGCCTTTGCGGCGAACGTGGCCGACGCCGAGCATGAACAGACGCTTGGCGGGTAATAGCTTGTAGCGCTCGGCCCCGGTCTTCTCCATCAGCATCGCGCAGTGCTTTTCCATGCTGTAGCCGGTCGGCACCTTCAGTGTGGTCCACAGCTTGTAGTCGCTGCCGCGCGTTTCCTTGTCCGTCGTGCGCAGGACGACGTGCCCGGAGAACGGGTCTTCCTTGAACATGTAATCAAACGCTTCGAGCAGCCGCTTCGGCGGAACCTTCCACGCGATCAACGCACCGGGCGCAAGCGACGTCGAAAGCATCGTCTGACGTACGCGGCGGATCGTGCCCGCCTCGAGCATCGCACGGATGCGGGTGATCACGGTGTCGAGATCGACCCCAGACAACTCGGCGATATCTTCTACAGGCGTGCGCGAGAACCCGGCAATCCGGTCTTCGCTGACCTCGAGGATCTGCTTGTTGATGGGGTCGTCGATGCTGACGGGGATGGCTTGGTCGGTGTTAGTAGACATACGCACATTATATGCTGGCTCGCCAGAGCACGAAGCTTAAGCGAGTGCCGATTATCCCAAGTGATTTGGCGCAATCGCTGACGCTTCGTGCTCAGATCGAACTCAATACTGCAGGCCGTCTTCGCGGAGATGGATCATCGGATCGAAAGGCTTTTCATACCCCGCGTTACGGAGCACGCCCACGAAAACGTCGTGATCGCCTTCGACATCCATGTGGCAGACCAGTTCGCATTCCATGTAGGACTTGGAGGTCGCGATGATCGGCAGCTTATTCATGACCGGCTTGATCAACGGCTGGCCAAGGAATGGATCGTCGCCGAGGTCCGTTTGTCCGCCGAACTTGCGAGCGAGTCGGCCGTCTTCGGTGCCGAGCTGACAAAGCGCGAACTGACGCGACTCGCTGATCAACGGCATGATCGGCGTGCCCTTCTGAATACTGATCGAAACCATCGGCGGCTCAAAACAGCACTGCTGAACCCAACCGACCAGCGCACCGAGGCGGCGGTCTTCGAATGCGGCGGTAAGGATGTACTGCCCGGAAGGGATTGCGCCGAGTGCCGAGGCAGCCGCCACGCGCTGGGCGTCGTCCATCGGGGGGTAATTCGGGGTGGCCATATTGGATTGCCCTGTAAAAAGAAGCTAGCACACGATACGCCGAGCGAGCCGGGCCTGCAATCCTACGAATGGATGACACGGGAGTTTATTGACAGCCGAGCCAACAATCCACACGGACCCTACACTCAGTGCATGACACTTGCTGCTGCGATCTTCGACCTCGACGGGACCTTACTCGACACGCTCACGGACCTGAGCAACTCCGCGAATCACGCGCTCAAAGCGGTCGGGCGCCCGACGCATGAGCGCGAAGCATATCGCACGCTCGTGGGGCAAGGCGTCGATAATTTATTCATCGATGCGCTCGGGCCAGAGCACCAAAACCTGCATAGCCAAGCCGTCGCGGCGTTTCATTCCCATTATGCAGACCACCGCTTCGATACAAGCGCGCCGTACGCAGGGATCTGGCGGTTGCTCAATACCCTGCAGGAAAATCAGGTCCAACTCGGGGTGCTCAGCAACAAGCCGCACCTCGCGACGGTGGATGTGATCGATCGGTATTTCAGTGACGTGAAATGGTCGGTCGTGCGTGGGCACAAGCCGGGCACCGCGCCAAAGCCTGTTCCCACGAGTGCGCGAGAGGTAATCGCCGAAATGGGCGTCCCGGCCGAGCAGTGTGCCTATGTCGGCGATACCAAGGTCGACATGCTCACCGGCAAAGCCGCAGGCATGTACACCATCGGCGTGTCCTGGGGCTTCCGCAGCGTGAAAGAACTCCAAGACAACGGCGCAGATGCGATCGCAGATTCGGCGGATGAGTTGATTGAATTGCTTACTTATTAAATGGCAGATTCAATTCCGAATCGTTCTGGAATTTCTTAGAATTTAATTCGTGGCAATCTAAATAGAGGCGGCGTGTTCATTGTGATACGCTTTATTCATGCCAGTTGAGTCTACGATTTTGAAGGCGCGAGTGGAAATGGATAGCGATCGTCCGTGGCGAGCGAAGGAAATATTGCATTCAAGTATCCCAAACTTCGGCCATTCCAGCGAGCTGTTATACGAACTTGGCTACGTGCTGCTTCAACTAGGAGATACGGTCGAAGCAGGAAAATACTTACTCCTATGCTCTGAAGCGTTGTCACAACAAGAGTACGAAGCGACTGATGTATTCTTGCGTCGCCATCAGAATCTCGACGCACCAGCTTTTCTAAGCTTGTTTCCGAGAAGTATAAGCCCACTAGATCGTGATAAGTGCTCTATCGCTTTATGTGAGCGATTTGATAAACTCGGAATTGACAGCGAGATGAGTCAAGTTGATGTACCAAATACCATCACGAGAAAAGCCGGGATATCAGACGCTGCCGCGCTGCTCGGATGTGCAACTGTCTGCGTCGTGATCATGGGGCTCATCGTGATTGGATTGTTCACTACGATAAGCTGGTTCGTGTAAACATCGATTCCTTTCGCAGGCTGCGCGTTCAAACCAAATCACCCAAAACTTCAGTCGCCTCGGCCAGTCCCGCCCGCCATTCCATGTATTGGTAAGGGATGCCTTCATCGATATGCAACTGCTTAAGTCGATCTAGAAACAACTCGGTCTTATCTTGTTGCCAAGACTCTGTGCCTTCCTCGCAGAAGTAAATTCGACAGCCCAATGGCCGAACCGTATGCACGCTGCAAAGCCCATCGATTTGATACGGGCAGGCATCTTGCGAAGGGCTTTCGGCAAGTTGCTTCAAACTGAGACTCCCGCGATCAATTGAAGCGGCGTCAACCGATCCAGTAGGCGTAACATGCTGTAAAAACCACGCGATCTCCAGCGTGGTGACGTAAAGGCGGTGGCCGTAGGTCTCGAACTTACAACACCGACCCGACGCGTTGCACACCGGGCGACGCTCGGCAACCGCGGCTGCCATATCTGCATAGAGATTACGGATCGCAGCATCAATCCGATCGCGCTTCGCCGCGTCGTGCCAGATATGCCAGTTGCTTGTTTGGTCGCGTTGCATCGTTTGGCCCGCCTTGTCAGAGCATGAAGCGTGAGCAAGTGCCTTGAGTCTTCATGAAACCGTGACACTCGCTTGCGCTTCATACTTTGAAAAATCTAAAGATGATCCGGATTGCTATCCATGATCACGCGGATCTTTTCGACCGGCACGAAGTGCTCACCACGAGCATCCGGCGCACGCATCCCCGGGCAGGTCTCGGCCGACATTTCCCAGCCACGCCGATTCTTCATATTACTTGACCAAAACGGCCAGGTCCGGCACTGACCTGGGCGAACCGAATAGATCGTGCATTTGCGGCCCACGGAATCGAAAAAGGTGCAGTCG